>NZ_JBEOXI010000088.1:0-29644 GCF_040296465.1 Streptomyces sp. NPDC002130 | reverse complement strand
CGCCCGGTTACATTCCGAACCCGGAAGCTAAGCCTTACAGCGCCGATGGTACTGCAGGGGGGACCCTGTGGGAGAGTAGGACGCCGCCGAACAATTCTTGGGAAAACCCCCGTATCTTCGGATACGGGGGTTTTCTGCGTTTAGGCTCAAGGCCATGCGCTATGACCTGGTGATCTTCGACAATGACGGTGTGCTCGTCGACAGCGAGCCCATCTCCAACCGGTTGCTCGCGGCGTACCTCACGGAACTGGGGCACCCCACCTCCTATGAAGAGTCCATTCGGGACTACATGGGATCGGCGATGCACCGGATTCACGAGCTGGTCCTCGAGCGCACCGGACAGCGGTTGCCGGACGACTTCGACGACGTCTTTCACGCGCGGGTGTTCGCGGCCTTCGAGCAGGAACTGGAGGCCGTGGCCGGGGTCTCCGTGGTGCTGGAGAAGCTGGCCGCCGACGGAGTGCCGTACTGCGTGGCCTCCTCCGGGAGTCATGAGCGGATCCGGGTGGGGCACCGGACGACGGGACTCGACCGGTGGTTCGACGAGGAGCGGATCTTCAGCTCGCAGGACGTGGGGCGAGGGAAGCCGGCCCCCGATCTCTTCCTGTACGCGGCCGAGAAGATGGGGGTCGCGCCGGAGCGGTGCGTCGTCATCGAGGACAGTCCGCTGGGCGTGCAGGCGGCCGTCGCGGCGGGGATGGACGTCTATGGGTTCACCGCCATGACGCCGGCGGAGAAGCTCGCCGGGGCGAGCCGGCTCTTCTCCGATATGGGGGAGCTGGCCGACCTGCTGGTGTGAACCGTTCCCGCGGACCCGCTGAAGCTGAGGGAAATTCATCTTTGGCTGGATCTACCCACGAGTAAGCCGGGGCCCTACGCTCGCCGCCATGACAGATCTGCTGCGGCGCGGTAGGGCCTCGTTGGCGTTCAGCTTCTTGGTGCAGGGTGTCGCCTTCGCTCTGCTCGTGACGAGGATCCCGGCCATCCAGGACCGCTACGGGGTCTCCGACGCGCTGCTGCCCGCGTTTCTGGCCGCCGTGCCGATCCTCGCCGGGGTAGGGAGCGTGACCACCGAGCGGCTGGTGAAGCGGGTGCCGCCGAGCCGGCTGCTGCGGTGGTCCCAGCCCGTGGTGCTGCTGGCGCTGCTCGGCGTCGGGGCCGGGGAGCGGATGGTGGAGCTCGGGGTCGCGCTCGCGGCGTTCGGGCTTGCCGTAGGGGTGCTGGACGCCTCGATGAACATGCTCGGAGTGAGCCTGCAGCGCTCGTACGGACGCAGCATCATGCTCGGTTTCCACGCGGCCTACAGCCTGGGCGGGATCGTCGGGGCCTCGTTGGCCTGGGTGGGGGCGCACTGGCATCTGGCGTTGTGGGTGTCGTATCTGCCGGTCGTGCTGGTGCTGTTGCCGGCTGTGCTGGTGGGGAGCCGGTGGTACGTCGACGACCGGGGTGCGGCATCCGTGGCGGGGGAGCAGGCCGGGGAGGGCGGGGCGGTCGTCTTCAAGTGGCTGTTGCCGCTGTGTCTGGTGATGACGGTCGCGTACATCGGGGACTCGACGGTGTCCAACTGGAGTGCCAAGTATCTGCAGGACGTGCTGGGCAGCTCGGAACAGATGGCGACGGTGCCGTACAACGTGTACATGGTCACCACGCTGCTGGGGCGGGCGATCGGGGACCTCGGGGTGCGGCGGTTCGGGGCGGTCGCGGTGGTGCGGGGCGGTGCGCTGGTGGCGGCGGGCGGGTTCGCCGTGGTGGCCGCCGCGCCCGGGGCGTGGGTCGGGATGCTGGGGTTCACGCTGCTGGGGCTGGGGTTGTGCGTGCTGGTGCCGCAGACGTTCGCGGCGGCCGGCAGGCTGTTCCCGGGGGCGTCGGACGCTGCCGTGGCACGGCTGAATGTCTTCAACTATGTGGGGTTCCTGATCGGTTCGCCGTTGGTCGGGGCGCTCGGGGATCTGTGGAGCTACCGCGGGGCCATGCTGGTGCCGATGGTGTTGGTGCTGGTGACGGTGGTGTACGCCCGGTCGTTCGGGGCTCAACCGGACCGATACGGTGGCGGGCATGAGCGGCCGCGCACAGCTGATGTGGGACGAGGCAGTAACGGGCTATGACTTCGGTCCGGGGCATCCGATGGACCCCGTCCGGCTCGCCCTGACCCGGAAACTGGTCGACGCCTTCGGGCTGGACCGTGAGGTGGACGTGGTCGCCGCGAGGGCGGCCGGGGAGTCGACGCTGCGGCTCGTCCACCGGCAGGACTACATCGGGGCGGTGAAGGCCGCGTCCGCGGATCCGGGGGCGGCGGACCAGTCGTACGGGCTGGGGACGATGGACGATCCGGCGTTCGCGGGGATGCACGAGGTGTCGGCGCTGATCGCCGGGCAGTCGGTGGGGGCGGCGGAGGCGGTCTGGCGGGGCGAGGCGCTGCACGCGGTGAACTTCGCGGGCGGGCTGCACCACGCGATGCCGGGCGGCGCGTCCGGGTTCTGCATCTACAACGACGCCTCGCTGGCGATCGCGCGTCTGCTGGAGCTCGGGGCGGAGCGGATCGCGTACGTGGACGTCGACGTGCATCACGGCGACGGGGTCCAGGCGGCGTTCTGGGAGGACCCGCGGGTGCTGACGGTATCGCTGCACGAGCATCCTCGGACGCTGTTCCCGCAGACCGGGTGGCCGGAGGAGACCGGGGCGGACTCCGCGCAGGGCTCGGCGGTGAACGTGGCGCTGCCGGCCGGGACCGGGGACGCGGGGTGGCTGCGGGCGTTCCACGCGGTCGTGCCGGAGCTGATCGCGGACTTCCGGCCGCAGGTGCTGGTGACGCAGCACGGGGCCGACACGCACTTCGAGGACCCGCTGGCGCATCTGGCGGTGTCGCTGGACGCGCAGCGGGCCGTGCAGGTGGCCTGCCACGACCTGGCGCACGAGTACGCCGACGGGCGGTGGGTGGCTCTGGGCGGGGGCGGTTACGCGGTGGTGGACGTCGTGCCCCGCTCCTGGACGCATCTGGTCGCGATCGCCGCGGGCCGGGCCGTGGAGCCCGAGGCGATGATCCCCGAGGGCTGGCGGCAGGAAGTGTTCGCGAGGACAAGGCAGTTGGCCCCGGCGCGGATGACGGACGGGCGCTGGCCCGTCTCCTGGTCCGGCTGGGAGGAGGGCTACGATCCGGCGGACCGGCTGGACCAGGCGGTGCTGGCGGCCCGGCGGGCGGTGTTCCCGCTGCGGGGGCTGCTGGCGTGAGGGGGTGACGCCGGGCATCGGGGTCCCGCGTTCGGATCAGCCCGCAGTTGCCGTGGAGGCGGGCCGCAGGCTTGCCGCGAACGACGGACGCTGGGCCGACCGTGCGGTGTTCCTGGGTTTTCGGGACAGGTGGAGTTCCGGTCACGCACGATCTTCAAGTGCTGACCACCGAAGCCCTGCGTGCGCACCTGGTGGGCGCGCGGCTCGCCGGGACCGTGGCGACCTCGCGGGAGGAGAGCCTGCGCAGTTACCGGCTCTTCGCGGCCCGGGACCCCCGGGTGCTGCTCGGGATCGATCCCGAAGGTGCCTGGAGGCAGCGGGAGTTGATCGAGCTGATGGCGGACCGGTGTGGTGTTTCGGCCGATTCCCGGCGGGTTTCCGGCCAGGACGTGATCGATCCGGAGCGGACACTGGCGGCGCTGGACGCCTTCGCGGAGCGCCTCGCCGAGGCCGCCCGGCGGGGTGCTCCCGTCCTTCTCGGCACCGGGCACCCGCACCGGCTGCTCGGTTTCTACGGCGCTCTGGCAGACGCCCTGTCGGCGGCGGGATGTGCCGTCCTCACCCCCGCGCAGGGTCGCCGTGTCGACATAACGACCCGGTTCGGTCTACGTACGTACAACCTCGACTACGTACGAGGAGTCGCGCTGGTGCGGACCCCCGGTCCCGAACGCCCCGGTTGTGAGCCCGGCGCACATACGCACTCACCTCTCCCGGTTCGTACCGTACTGGCCGCTTGCGCGGAGGCCGGTGGGTCTCTGCCCGAGCTGGTGATCGGGGACCACGGGTGGGTCTGCGGAGCAGGTCAGCTGGGGTTCGAGGCCATCGGGCCGGCCGATACGGACGACCCGGCGCTGTTCGTGGGGGAGGCCGAGGGGTCCGTCTCCGTCGTCGTTCCACTTGATGACGGCGTGCGGTCCGATTACTACCTGCCGCTTACCCGCTACGTACTCAATCGGGCGTGTCTGTCACAGTAGGCCGCCGATGGGTGCACCTCTTCCCCACTCGCATCACTGGCCCCTACATTGGGGAGTGAGCACGCAGCGACGAAGAGTCACCGGAAGGGGAAGCCGGTGGCCGTCGAGTGCGGAAGGTTCAGGTGTGTCATGGCTGCAGCTGGCGAGAGGCCTCTGAACGAGGTTCAGTTCCTTACCGTGGCGGAAGTCGCCTCGGTGATGCGAGTGTCGAAGATGACCGTGTACCGGCTGGTGCACAGCGGTCATCTGCCCGCGATCCGTGTGGGGCGGTCCTTCCGCGTCCCGGAGCAAGCGGTTCACGAGTACCTCCGCGAGAGTTACGTGGGGGTGGAAACCGCCTGACGGCAGGGCCGGGGCGATCCCCACAGGGCACTTCGGGATCCTCCCGGCCTCCTCGATTACGACCTCAGCGCTCGGACGGGTAGGCTGGCCCCTCGTAGGTCGTATGGGCCCATGGCGCCCAAACACCGAGTGATGAGAAGTGAGCGAGGGTAGTCGTGGGCTCTGTTATCAAGAAGCGGCGCAAGCGGATGGCGAAGAAGAAGCACCGCAAGCTGCTCAAGCGCACGCGCGTTCAGCGTCGCAACAAGAAGTAAGTTCGCGACGCGGACGCCGCGAGAGCGTTGCTGTGGCCCCCCACCACCGGTGGGGGGCCACACGCATATCCGCGTCGGGCCACCGCCCCGGCTCCGGCTCCTGCGTCCGGCTGGCTTCGGTCACTTCGCGCATCGGGCGGTCATCACAGCGCCACAACAACCCGCTAAGTTGGCCCCACGGGGGAACGCGGCGGGGACGAGAGGTTCGGGAAGGAAGGCGCTGATCTTGGGCAAGGTCGTGCTCGTGACCGGAGTGGCCCGCCAGCTGGGGGGCCGGTTCGTCCGGCGGATCCAGCGAGACCCCGACGTGGACCGGGTCGTCGCCGTGGACGCGGTGCCGCCCGAGCACCATCTGGGCGGTGCGGACTTCGTCCAGGCCGACATCCGGCAGCCCGGCATCGCGCGGGTGCTCGCCGAGACGGGCGCCGACACGATCGTCCACCTCGACGTGACGGGCACGCCGCTGGGCAGCGGCAACCGGGCCTCCCTGAAGGAGACCAACGTCATCGGCACCATGCAGCTGCTCGGTGCCTGCCAGAAGTCCCCGGCCGTGCAGCGGCTGGTCGTGAAGTCCAGCACGAACGTCTACGGCTCCGCGCCCCGCGACCCGGCCGTGTTCACCGAGACGACCCCGCCCAAGTCCCTGCCCAGCGGCGGCTTCGCCAAGGACACCGTCGAGGTCGAGGGCTACGTCCGCGGCTTCGCGCGCCGCCGGCCCGACGTGGCCGTGTGCGTGCTGCGGTTCGCCAACATCCTGGGCCCGACCGCGGACACCCCGCTCGCCTCGTACTTCGCGCTGCCGGTCCTGCCGACCGTGTTCGGCTACGACCCCAGGCTGCAGTTCGTGCACGAGGACGACGTGATCGAAGTGCTGCGGCTCGGCTCGCACGAACCCCGGCGCGGCACGCTCAACAGCGGCACCTTCAACATCGCCGGCGACGGTGTGCTGCTGCTCTCGCAGTGCTCCCGGCGCCTCGGCCGCCCCACCGTGCCCCTGCTGCTCCCGGCCGTCACCTGGGCGGGCTCGCTGGTGCGTACGCTGGGGATGACGGATTTCTCGCCCGAGCAGATCCGGCTGCTCACGCACGGCCGGGTGGTGGCCACGGGCCAGATGCGCGAGACGCTGGGATTCCAGCCCAAGTACACGACCGCGGAGACGTTCGCGGACTTCGCCCGCAGCCAGGGCCCCGGACTCCTTCCGCCGGAGGCCCTCGCGGGGGCCGTCGACCGGATCGCCGGCCTGCCCCTCGCGGGCGGCGGACACTCCCCGACGCAGAGCGCCAACTGAGGAGCGCATCAACGATGGCGGACGCCAAGGTCATTCCGTTCGACGACGACCGGTCCCGGGGGAGCGCCGCGCAGCGTCCCCAGCGGCGCCGGAGCGCCGGGAACCGCCGCCCGGGCGCGGAGTCCGTGCCGGTACGCGAGGTGCAGCCCCTGCCCACCAGGGCTGTTCCGCAGGATGATGTTCCTGTGACTGATGAGGAACAGCCGCCGGTGCCTTCCGGGGACGGCGGGGGCGGTCTTGAACGGCGGATCGCGGGCGGCCTGGCCTTCCTGCGCCGCCGCCTCACCGGGGACTACGAGGTCGACGACTTCGGCTACGACGAGGAACTCACCGACCAGGTCCTGATGTCGCTGCTGCGCCCGCTGTACGACACATACTTCCGGGTCGAGGTGAAGGGCATCGAGAACATCCCGTCCGAGGGCGGTGCCCTGATCGTCGCCAACCACTCCGGCACCCTGCCGATGGACGGCCTGATGATGCAGGTCGCCGTGCACGACAACCACCCGGCGGGCCGGCATCTGCGGCTGCTGGCCGCCGACCTGGTGTTCATGCTGCCGGTGGTCAACGAACTGGCCCGCAAGCTGGGTCACACCCTGGCGTGCGCCGAGGACGCCTCCCGGCTGCTGGAGCAGGGCGAACTGGTCGGGGTGATGCCGGAGGGCTTCAAGGGCCTCGGCAAGCCCTTCGCGGACCGCTACAAGCTGCAGCGCTTCGGCCGTGGCGGTTTCGTCTCGACGGCGCTGCGCGCGGGGACGCCGATCGTGCCCTGCTCGATCGTCGGGGCGGAGGAGATCTACCCGATGATCGGCAACGCCAGGACGGTCGCCCGGCTGCTCGGCTTCCCGTACTTCCCGATCACGCCGACGTTCCCGTGGCTGGGGCCGCTCGGGGCGATTCCGCTGCCGACCAAGTGGACGATCCAGTTCGGCGAGCCGATCCCCACGGACGGCTATCCGCCGGAGGCGGCGGAGGACCCGATGCTGATGTTCAACCTGACCGACCAGGTCAGGGAGCAGATCCAGCACACGCTGTACAAGTTGCTGGTGCAGCGGCGGTCGGTGTTCTTCTGAGTCCGTCCGGCACTCCGCGTACGACGACGGGGGCGCCCCTTGCCGAAGGGGCGCCCCCGCTGTCGTGGCGTCGCCTAGTCCGCGTCCTCGCTGTCGATGCCCAGGCCGGGCAGCAGACCGGGCAGGAGGGGCGGGAGCGTCACATCCGGCTCGGGGACGGGTGTGTTGCCCTCCGTCGACGGGGAGGTGCCGGTCTCGCTGTTCTTCGGCGGGTCGAGCAGGCCGCCGGTGTTGCCGCCGAGCAGGCCGTCGCTGTCGTCGCCGGAGCCGGCCGAGCGGCTGGGGCTGCCGCTGCTGCCGCTGCCGGTGCTGTGCTCCTCGCTGTGCCTGCCGCCGCTGTCGCTGGGGCGGGTCGAGCGGCCCGTGCCTGAGGAGCCGCTGGGTGCCGACTCGGAGGCGCCCTGCCGCTTGCCGTCGCCGCCGCCTGTGGCCGGGGGCTCGGGCAGCAGGGAGCGCAGCGGGGCGACGTCCTCCTCTATGGCGTCGAAGACGGACGACACCTCCCGGCTGACGTCCCCGAGCTGGACGGGCAGTCGATCACGCAGTTCGCCCCAGGCCTCACGGTGGGAGCGGGAGAACGCGGACAGGGCCTGGATGGGGCCGAGTGAGTCCGGGTCGTGCTCGTACGCCTCGCTCAGCAGCCGGTGGCCCTCGGACGCGTCGTGCCGCATGCCGGACAGGGCGCGGCGGATCTCGCCGAGGGACTCGTGGTCCAAGGGGCCGCTGCGCCCTCGCTCCATGAGCCGGCGGGCTTCGCTGAGCCGGGTGGAGGCGTGGTCGAGATAGACCCGGCCGCGCTCGTCCGCCCCGTCGGCGAGGCCGAGCTTGACGTCCTCGATGCCGCGCTTGAGGCCGTAGAGCGAGTCGCCGGGAAGGGCGTCCGAGCTGGCGGCGGAGACCCCGCCGAAGGCACTCGCGGCGACCCCGACGCTGAGTCCGCCCGCGGTGAGGCCCTTGGCGAGCCGGGAACGCGGCCGGAACTTCTTCAGTGAACCCGCGCGGTGCGCGCCGCGGGCCCGGGATCGCTGTCCGGGGACCGCGCTGTCCGTCGCCCCGCCGCCCGCGGTGCCCTCCTGGAGCATGGCCTCGAAGGCGGCCACCAGCTGGGCCCGCTGGACGACCTTGACCTCCGGGTCGAGCTCCGGCTTGGGCAACGCGCCGAGCCCCGAGGCGAGCGCCAGATGGCGGGCCTGTTCGCTCGTTTCCGCGGTGGCCGGGGCCGGTGCCGATCCTTCGGGCTGCTCGGCCGCCGGGCCCTGCTCGGACTGCTCCTCCAGGGCCTGGGCGAAGGCGTTCGCCCGCCGGTGCGCCGATACGTTCGCGATCACTGGCGGCACCTCCTCTCGTCATGACGGTCGACTCCCCAGGGGGTCCTGAGGGTTGCACACCCTGAGCACGACCACACGATCGAGGGACCGGAGCCGGCCAGGGGGTGACCACAGGGAGTCTGCATACCGCACAACGAGCGGCGTGGCACTTGGGTTACGGACTCCGGCTGATCGGATGCCGAAGTCAACGGACTTTCACGGTCCGTGAGTTGAGTGTCGCCGAGCGTGCCGGCCGGTCAGCGGGCGTCTTCCGGGAGCAGCCGGGCGAGGGTGCGGACGGCCCGGTACTGGAGGGTCTTGATGGCGCCCTCGTTCTTGCCCATCACCCGGGCGGTCTCGGCCACGGAGAGGCCTTGGAGGAAGCGGAGCGTCACGCACTCCTGCTGCTGGGGGTTGAGCCGCCGTACGGCGTCGAGCAGGGCGGCGTTGGAGAGGGACTCCAGGACGGAGTCCTCGGGGGAGCGCTCGACCTCGTTGGCGTCGAGCATCTCGCCGGTGGTGACCTCGAGGCGGAACCGGCTGGACTTGAAGTGGTCCGCGACGAGGTTGCGGGCGATGGTCACGAGCCAGGCGCCGAAGTCGCGGCCCTGCCAGGTGAAGGTGCCGATGCGGCGCAGGGCACGCAGAAAGGTCTCGCTGGTGAGGTCCTCGGCGGTCGCCTTTCCTCCGACCCGGTAGTAGATGTACCGGTAGACGGTGTCGCTGTACTGGTCGTAGAGGCGGCCGAAGGCGTCGGACTCGCCGGCCTGGGCGCGCTCCACGAGGTCCATCATCCGGGCGCTGTCGCTGTCCGCCGCCGGGCGGCGGGCGGTGGCCGCCCCGGACGGGCGGCCTCGTCTGCCGACCGCAGCGCTGCCGTCGGCCAGTGCGTAGCACGGGCCGACGGGCGCGGCGGTGGCGAATGCGGGGACGGCGTACGCGGTGGGGACGAAGCCGCGCAACAGGTCGTGGACCGTTGCGCGCAGCGTAGCCAGGCCCGAGGCGTCAACCCCGACGTGTGGGTACACGGGACTCCCAGAGGCAGAGCTTCCATCACGTGCAGTGCGGGACCTTTCACCCGTCGTAGCGACGGAGGGGTACCGGTTTGCGTCTGAGGAGAATAACGCTTCGTGCAGGCGCTGCTACACCGAGTTGCTCAAATCATCGATTACGTCGCTTCCGTAACCGATTGACGCCGGATCAAGTGCCGGAGCGTGACCGGTTGTTGATCGGAAAGCTTCGGATTCCGGCTGAGTGCGGGGCGTGTTGTGGCCGTGTGCAGCCAAGAGGACTGGAGAGGAGGTTGTGGGGGTACGCCAGTTGGATTTACGGCGATTGTCAGGCCGCAAACATCCCTGTCCCGGTTTGATCAGGTGGTCAGCGGCGCCGGCGGTGCAGGGCGATGGCGGCCGCCGTGCCGCCCGCGACCGCGCCGACGCCCGCGGCGGCCGGGATGCCGACCTTGGCCGCCTTGCGGCCCGTGCGGTAGTCGCGCAGACGCCAGTCCAGCTGCCGGGCGTGCTTGCGCAGCTTGCTGTCCGGGTTGATGGCGTAGGGGTGGCCGACCAGGGAGAGCATCGGGATGTCGTTGTGCGAGTCGCTGTAGGCGGCGCAGCGGCCGAGGTCCAGGCCCTCGGCGGCGGCCAGGGCGCGCACGGCCTCGGCCTTCGCCGGGCCGTGCAGCGGTTCGCCGACGAGCTTGCCGGTGTAGACGCCGTCGACGGACTCGGCGACCGTGCCGAGGGCGCCGGTCAGGCCGAGGCGGCGGGCGATGACCGTGGCGATCTCGACGGGGGCGGCCGTCACCAGCCAGACCTTCTGGCCCGCGTCCAGATGGGCCTGGGCGAGGGCGCGGGTGCCGGGCCAGATGCGCTCGGCCATGTACTCGTCGTAGATCTCCTCGCCGATCGACTGCAGCTCGGCGACGCGGTGGCCCTGGACGATCGACAGGGCCGACTCGCGGGCCTCCTGCATGTGCTCGGGGTCCTCGACCCCGGCGAGGCGGAACCAAGCCTGCTGCCAGGCGAACTTCGCGAGGTCGCGCGTCTCGAAGAACTTCCGCTTGTACAGGCCCCGCCCGAAGTGGAAGATCGCCGCGCCCTGCATGACGGTGTTGTCCAGGTCGAAAAAGGCGGCGGCCTGGTCGTCGCCGTGCACCGGGAACTGCGGTTCCTCGGTCGTGCCGGCGGCTTCCTGTGTGGACTTGCGGGCTGCCTCCGCCGAGGCCTCGCCTGCCAAAACGCTCCGCGCCGTGGCGGAGCGCCTACGGGGAGTGAGCCATCCGAGAGCGGCCATGGCGTGAGCATAGCCAGTTTGTTCGGGGGTTCCGGAGCCGAGACGTTGGGGGCGTGTGAACTCTCGGCAAGCATGTCGTCAAAAGACGCCGTGCGGGACGGGCGCGGTCGGCGCGTCCGCCGGGGCTTTCGTGGGGTTCCGCTTGTCCGCGGGCGCGCGACAATGGCCGACATGAATTCCCTCTTCCGCCGCAAGCCCTCCGGTGACCGGCTCGTCACCCTGATCCGCAAGCCCGGCTGTCATCTGTGTGATGACGCACAGGTCGTTGTGGAGAAGGTGTGCGGTGATCTGGGAGTCCCCTGGGAGCAGAAGGACATCACCGAGGATCGGGAACTGCACGACCAGTACTGGGAGCAGATCCCGGTCGTGCTGGTGGACGGCAGGCAGCACACGTTCTGGCGCGTCAACGAGGGCCGCCTGCGCAAGGCGCTGACCGACTGATCCCGACCGGGGGCGACTGACCGATCAGTCCAAAGGGGCCGCCAGGTCGCTTAGGATCGATGGTGACTTGGTCTCGGGGGCGGGATTCGCTGAGGAGAGTGTGCGGTTTTGCCCCCGAAAGACAAGGAACGGTGGTGCGTATGCGCCGGTTCCCTGCGCGTGCGCCGGGGGCGCGTGACCCCGGTCACGTTGGCCGGGCAAATCGGACACCATCTTTGTGCACGCGTTCACAAAGACATAGCCTGCATTCGACGGGGCGGTCATGTAGGGACGTATGACCGCCTACAGCCCCGCTCTACCCGCAGGAGCACCGTGGCAACTGGCCGAACTCACCGACCGGCGACCCGCAGCCGAGGGATTCCCGAGGCCACCGTCGCCCGGCTTCCGCTGTACCTCCGCGCTCTGACCGCGCTGTCGGAGCGCTCGGTTCCCACGGTCTCCTCCGAGGAGCTCGCGGCCGCGGCGGGGGTCAACTCCGCGAAGCTGCGCAAGGACTTCTCCTACCTCGGCTCCTACGGGACCAGGGGTGTCGGCTACGACGTCGAGTATCTCGTGTACCAGATCTCCCGCGAACTGGGGCTCACCCAGGACTGGCCGGTAGTGATCGTCGGTATCGGCAACCTCGGCGCCGCCCTCGCCAACTACGGCGGTTTCGCCTCCCGCGGGTTCCGGGTCGCCGCGCTGATCGACGCCGACCCGGCCATGGCCGGCAAGCCCGTCGCCGGGATCCCCGTGCAGCACTCCGACGACCTGGAGAAGATCATCCAGGACAACGGCGTGTCGATCGGTGTCATCGCCACCCCCGCCGGTGCCGCCCAGGCCGTCTGCGACCGGCTCGTGGCCGCCGGGGTCACCTCCATCCTGAACTTCGCGCCTACCGTGCTGTCCGTCCCCGAGGGCGTCGACGTGCGCAAGGTCGACCTCTCCATCGAGCTGCAGATCCTCGCCTTCCACGAGCAGCGCAAGGCCGGGGAGGGGGCCGCCTCCGACGGCGGCGTCCCCACCGCCGCCGCCCGCACCGACTCCGCCGACCAGGGGCCCGACGGGGACATGCCCGCCGTGATGCCGGCATGAGCCTCCTCGTCGTCGGACTCAGCCACCGCAGCGCCCCGGTCAGCGTGCTGGAGCGGGCCGCGCTGAACGCGGACGCGCAGGTCAAGCTGCTCCAGGACACGGTCGCCGCCGAGCCGGCCGCCGAGGCCGCGGTGCTCGCCACCTGCAACCGCATCGAGCTCTACGCCGACGTGGACAAGTTCCACGCCGGTGTCGCGGAGCTGTCCACGCTGCTCGCCCAGCACAGCGGGGTCGGCCTGGAGGAGCTCACTCCCTATCTCTACGTGCACTACGAGGACCGGGCCGTCCACCACCTGTTCTCGGTGGCCTGCGGTCTGGACTCGATGGTCGTCGGCGAGGGGCAGATCCTCGGCCAGATCAAGGACTCCCTGGCCCGAGCGCAGGAGCTGCACTCCGCGGGACGGCTGCTGAACGACCTGTTCCAGCAGGCCCTGCGCGTCGGCAAGCGCGCCCACTCCGAGACCGGCATCGACCGCGCCGGCCAGTCCCTGGTCACCTTCGGCCTGGAACAGCTGGCCCGCGGCGGGGACGTACAGCAGTGGGCCCGGGGCAAGAAGGCGCTGGTCATCGGGGCCGGTTCGATGTCCTCCCTGGCCGCGGCCACGCTCGCGCGGGCCGGGGTCGCCGAGATCGTCGTCGCGAACCGCACCTTCGACCGGGCCGAGCGCCTCGCCGAGATCCTCATGGAGGGCGACGACACGGACGTGGCGGCCCGCGCGGTACCGATGGAGTCGGTGCCGGCCGAGCTGACACGTGCCGACGTCACCGTGTCCTGTACCGGCGCGACGGGCCTGGTCCTGACGGCGGAGTCGGTCGCCGAGGCGATCGAGGGCCGTACGCCCGCGCCGTCGGCCGTGCCCGGCGAGGGCGGTCCGGGGGCGACGGGCGGCCCGTCCGGAGCCGCGGCCGGAGCGCAGCGCGAGGGCGCGTCGGGCACCAGCCTGGGCAGCGAGGACGGCTGTCCGCTGGACCTGTCCGCGGTGCAGGGCACCGCCGGTTTCTCCGTGCTGGGCGAGGCCGCCGTGGCCGGGATGGCCGCCGCCGACCTGGAGCAGCACGCGGCGTGGGTGGACAACGGCACGGCGGGCGGCACCCAGCGTGCGGCGGGCGGTCCGGCCCGGCCGGCAGCGGCCGGCACGCTCGACCCGGCCGCGGACACCGACGCCATCGCCGCGCTCGCCGCGACCGTCGCCACCGTCGGGCGGATCCCCGAGCGCCGCAGGCCCGAGCCGGTCGAGGAGCCGCAGCGGCCCGAGCCCGTGCTCTTCCTGCTCGACCTCGCGATGCCGCGCGACATCGACGCGGCCGTGCACCGGCTGGCCGGGGTGCGGCTGGTGGACATCGAATCGCTGGCGGAGGCCTCCGCGGGCGCTCCGATGGCTGCCGATGTGGACCAGGTCCGGCGTATCGTCTCCGACGAGGTCGCGGCCTTCGGGGCAGCACTGCGGGCCGCGCACATCACACCGACCGTGGTCGCCCTGCGCACCATGGCCGCCGACGTCGTGGCCGGCGAGATCGCCCGGCTGGACGGCCGGCTGCCCGGTCTCGACGACAAGCACCGAGCGGAGATCACCCAGACCGTGCGACGCGTGGTCGACAAACTGCTCCACGCGCCGACCGTGCGGGTCAAGCAACTCGCGGCCGAACCCGGCGGCGCCGGGTACGCGGACGCGCTGCGGACCCTGTTCGACCTCGATCCCGAGACGGTGGCCGCCGTCTCCCGGGCCGAGGAAAGCACCACCGAGAAAGACCGAGGGCCGGCATGACTGACAAGACGCTGAGGCTCGGTACCCGGCGCAGCAGGCTCGCCATGGCCCAGTCCGGGCTGGTGGCGGAAGCCGTGAGCCGGGTGACCGGGCGGCCCGTCGAGCTCGTCGAGATCACCACGTACGGCGATGTCTCGCGTGAGCAGCTCTCCCAGATCGGCGGCACCGGCGTGTTCGTGACCGCCCTGCGCGACGCGCTGCTCAAGGGCGAGGTCGACTTCGCGGTGCACTCGCTGAAGGACCTGCCGACCACGCAGCCCGACGAACTGGTCGTGGCCGCCGTACCGGTGCGCGAGGACCCGCGGGACGTGATCGTCGCCCGGGACGACCTGAAGTTCACCGACCTGCCCTCCGGGGCCCGCATCGGTACGGGTTCGCCGCGCCGCATGGCGCAGCTCAACGCGTACGCCCGCAGCCACGGCCTGGACATAGCGACGGTCCCGATCCGCGGCAACGTCGACACCCGCATCGGGTTCGTGCGCAGCGGGGAGCTCGACGCCGTCGTGCTGGCCGCCGCCGGACTGAACCGGATCGGCCGCGGTGACGAAGTGACCGACTTCCTGTCGGTCGACACGGTTTTGCCCGCCCCCGGCCAGGGGGCCCTGGCGATCGAGTGCACCGCGGGCAACGCGGACCTCGTCGCCGCGCTCGCCGAGCTCGACGACCCGTTCACGCGGATCGCCGTGACGGCCGAGCGGTCACTGCTCGCCGCCCTGGAGGCCGGTTGCAGCGCCCCCGTGGGCGCTTTGGCCGACCTTCCCCCACTCTCGGATCCGCTCGAGCGGGGGGACCCCCAGGCCGACAGGCAGATTGTCAAGGAAATGCGCCTGCGCGGCGTCGTCGGGACCACCGACGGCACGCGCATGGTGCAGCAGTCCACCACCGGTCCCGTGCCCGAGACGCACGACGGGGCAATGGCGCTCGGTCGCGAACTCGCGGCCGAGATGCTCGCCCAGGGCGCGGCCGGTCTGATGGGGGAGCGAGCACATTGAGCCCCACCGCCCTTTCCGCCGGTCCTGAACACGGGCACGTCACCTTCCTGGGTGCCGGACCCGGAGATCCGGGACTGCTTACTCTGCGCGCCGTGGAGGCGCTGGCGAGCGCGGACGTCCTCGTCGCCGAGCACGAGGTGCTCGACGTCGTACGTCAGCACGCCAGGCAGGGCGTCTCCGAGGTGCACACGGACCCGGGTCCTTCCCAGGATCCGGCTCCGGGCACAGGAGCGCCCCAGCTGACGGTAGTTGACGGCACGTCAACCACCGCCGCGGTCCCCGCGGTGCGGGATGCCGCACATCTTGTCATGGAGGCCGCGCGGGGCGGCAGGCGGGTCGTGCGTGCCGTGTCCGGGGACCCTGGCCTCGACACGTACGCCGCCGAGGAGATGCTGGCGTGCGCCGCCGCCGGGGTGCCCTTCGAGGTCGTCCCCGGTATCGCGAGCGCCGTCGGTGTGCCCGCGTACGCCGGTGTGCCGCTGCGGGACGCGCAGGGCGCGGACGTGCGGTTCGTGGACGCGCGGACGGCGTCGGACCGGTGCTGGACGGAGGTCGGGGCGTCGGACGGCACGGTCGTCGTCTCCACGACGCTGGACTCCGTCGCGGCGGCCGCCGGCGAGCTCGTCTCCGCCGGGCGCAAGCCGGACACCCCGATGACGGTCACCGTCGCCGGTACGACCACCCGGCAGCGCACCTGGACCGCCACGCTCGGCACGATCGCGCAGACGCTGAAGCAGGCCAAGGTGCTGCCCTCGCCGGAGGGCGGCCGGCCGGTGATAGCCGTGGTCGGTGAGCGTTCCGCCGCCGCCCAGCGCGACCAGCTCGCGTGGTTCGAGTCCAAGCCGCTGTTCGGCTGGAAGGTGCTCGTGCCGCGGACGAAGGAGCAGGCGGCGTCGCTCTCCGACCAGCTGCGGTCGTACGGGGCCGTGCCGCACGAGGTGCCGACGATCGCCGTCGAGCCGCCGCGCACGCCCCAGCAGATGGAGCGGGCGGTCAAGGGGCTGGTGACGGGCCGCTACGAGTGGATCGCCTTCACCTCGGTGAACGCGGTCAAGGCCGTGCGGGAGAAGTTCGAGGAGTACGGGCTCGACGCGCGTGCCTTCGCGGGCATCAAGGTCGCGGCCGTGGGCGAGCAGACGGCGAACGCGCTGATCGCGTTCGGTGTCAAGCCGGACCTGGTGCCCAGCGGCGAGCAGTCGGCCGCCGGTCTGCTGGAGGACTGGCCGCCCTACGACCCGGTCTTCGACCCGATCGACAGAGTGTTCCTGCCGCGTGCCGACATCGCCACGGAGACGCTGGTGGCCGGGCTGATCGAGCTCGGCTGGGAGGTCGACGACGTCACGGCCTACCGGACCGTGCGGGCCTCGCCGCCGCCGGCGGAGACCCGTGAGGCGATCAAGGGCGGTGGTTTCGACGCCGTGCTGTTCACGTCGTCCTCGACCGTGCGGAACCTGGTCGGCATCGCCGGCAAGCCGCACAACGTCACGGTGATCGCCTGCATCGGCCCGGCCACGGCGAAGACCGCCGAGGAGCACGGGCTGCGGGTGGACGTCATGGCTCCGGAGCCGTCCGTCCACAAGCTGGCCGAGGCACTCGCCGACTTCGGCGCGAAGCGCCGCACGGCGGCTTTGGAGGCCGGGGACCCGGTGACGCGGCCGAGCGAGCGGCGGCCGGGAGCCCGGCGGCGGCGGTCGACGACCTGAGCCGTGCCGGCTGCGCTACTGCTGTCGCCACGGCTACGCGGGAGTCACCGCGTGGCCGTAGCGCAGCAGGTTGTCCGGGTCGTAGACGGCCTTGTCGTGGCGTAGGCGTGCGTAGACCTCCGGGGTCCAGGCGCGGGCGCGGTCCTGCTCGTCGCCCGGGGTGCCGTGGATGTTGACCATGGTGCGGCCCGTGCCGTACGGGGCCATGGCGGTGTAGAGGCGCCGCGTCGCCTGTTCCGCGGCCTCGGCGACGGGTGGGGCGGGCATGATGCCGACCGACTCCATGAAGTAGCGGGCGTCGCGGGCGCAGACGGCGTCCTCGACGGCCGAGGGGCGGGACAGCGCGCCGCCCATGTGCCGCAGTGAGGCTACGAGGAGTGGGTGGTCGGCGCCGGCTCCGGGGCCGACCTGCTCCAGGAACGTGTCGAGGGCGTCGGGCGGCAGGTCGCGCAGGAGCATGCAGCACTCCCGTGCCGGGAGCGGGTCCTGGGGTTCCATGTGGATGCGGTCCAGGGCCGCGTGGTCCATCTCCTCGACCAGGTCGACGGCCACGGGTGCGGCGTCCCGCAGGGGTGCGATCAGGGCCTCCCCTTCCGACGTCTGGCCCGGCCAGGCGATCGCGACCCGGGCCCAGAAGCCGCCGCGCAGGGGCTCGGGGATCTGGGGGATCGGCGGCAGGCGCAGGACGGAGAACATGCTGCACATCGCGTCGGGGACGGTGAGGGTCCAGTCCTTCCAGGCGCGCAGCAGGGCCTCGGTGTGCTCGGCGTGGCAGTACAGGCCGCCGCCGTAGAGGCGGGGCAGGGGCAGCAGTTCGGTGACGAGCGAGGTGACGACGCCTACGTTGCCCTTGCCGCCGCGCAGGGCCCAGAACAGTTCCGGTTCGTGCCGGGGGTCCGCCTCGCGCAGGTGCCCGTCCGGGGTGACGACCTGGAAGGAGCGGACCAGGTCGGCGGCGTAGCCGTAGGCGCGGCCGAGGACCGGGAGTCCGCCGCCCAGGGTGTAGCCGACGACGCCCGCGTCCGTGGAGGTGCCGCACAGGCCCGCCAGGCCGTGGGGGGCGGCCGCGGCCATGACGTGGTTCCACTTGGCGCCTGCGGCGACCGTGGCCGTGCGGGTGGTGGGGTCGACGTGGACGTCCGTCATGCGGGACGTGTTGATCAGCAGGCCGTGCTCGATCGGGAAGTTCGCGCCGTGGCCGGTGGCCTGGACGGCGACGGGGGTGTGGGTGGCGTGCGCCCAGCGCATGGCGGTGACGATGTCGTCGGGGCCGGTGGCGCCGATGGCCACGTCCGGGGTGTGCAGGGAGGCCAGGTTGAAGCCGGTGACTTCGTCGGCGTAGGCGCGTTCGCCGGGGCGTACGACGGGGCCGTGGATTTCCGACAGGGCGAAGAGGTCGGGTATGTGGTGGGGGGCGGTCATCGCGTCCTCCGTGGGGCGGGTACGGAGGGACGGCGGCGGCGGGGTGTCGGGGCCGGCCGTCGGGTCCTTGTCCTGTGGTTTCAGGATGGACCTGGGGGTGTGGGGGCGCATTGCGGGGCTGTGGGCTTCATGGTGCTCGGCGTGGGGGCTGGGGGCGGGTGGGTGCGCAGCCCGGCGCAGCGGGGGCGGGGCGGCACGCATGCCCTCAGCGGGGGTGCGGGGCCGACAGGGCGTCGGTATCGGGGGGTTTGGGGCGGGCGTAGCGTAGGGGCATGACGACGTACGGATCTTTTCCCGGTACTCGGCCGCGGCGGTTGCGGACCAACCCCGTGATGCGTCGGATGGTCGCCGAGACCCGACTGCACCCCGCCGACCTCATTCTTCCGGCCTTCGTGCGGGAGGGCGTCGACGAGCCCGTGCCGATCACCGCCATGCCGGGGGTCGTGCAGCACACCCGGGACAGTCTGAAGAAGGCCGCCGCGGAGGCGGTCGCGGCGGGGATCTCCGGGATCATGCTGTTCGGCGTGCCGGAGGAGTCGAAGAAGGACGCGCTCGGGACGCCCGGGACCGACCCGGACGGGATCCTCCAGGTCGCCCTGCGGGACGTGCGGGCCGAGGTCGGGGACGACCTGCTCGTCATGTCCGACCTGTGTCTGGACGAGACCACCGACCACGGGCACTGCGGCGTGCTCGACGAGCAGGGGCGGGTCGACAACGACGCGACCCTGGAGCGGTACGCCGAGATGGCCCAGGTGCAGGCCGACGCCGGCGCCCATGTCGTCGGGCCCAGCGGGATGATGGACGGGCAGGTCGGGGTCATCCGCGACGCGCTCGACCAGATCGGGCGGGAGGACGTCGCCATCCTCGCCTACACCGTGAAGTACGCCTCCGCCTTCTACGGGCCCTTCCGGGAGGCCGTCGGCTCGTCCCTCCAAGGGGACCGGAAGACCTACCAGCAGGATCCCGCGAATGTGCGGGAGTCGCTGCGGGAACTCGCCCTCGACCTGGAGGAGGGCGCCGACATGGTGATGGTCAAGCCGGCCGGGCCCTACCTGGACATCCTCGCCCGGGTCTCGGACGCCGTGGACGTGCCCGTCGTCGCCTATCAGATCTCCGGCGAGTACTCGATGATCGAGGCCGCCGCCGAGAAGGGCTGGATCGACCGGGACCGGGCGATCCTGGAGGCGCTGACCGGTATCCGGCGGGCCGGGGCGCGCAGCATCCTCACCTACTGGGCCACCGAAGTGGCCCAGAAGCTCAAGGATCAGTAGGACAGCGCGTCGTCCCTGTCGCGCAGCCAGTAGGTGACCGTCAGGGTGCTGTCGTAGTACACGCCCTTGGCCGGCAGGGACGGGATCGCCGAGGGGCCGCCGTCGCTGTTCGGCGTGCGGCCCTGGAAGCCGACCGTGAGCTTGTGGCCGGTCGTGCCCCACTCGCCGCTGCCGTCGGCCGCCGACAGCGAGACGCCCGCGTAGCCGGACTCGCCGGGGGCCAGGGTCACCACCGCCTGCGGCTGGGAATCCTCGATCGGCCGCGGCGCCCACTGCATCTCGTCGAAGCGCAGCATCGGATAGTAGGTGAGGTCGCACGTCTTCGAGCCGGTGTTCTTCACCGTGAGAAGCATGTGGTTGACGGGGCGGCGGACCGGCTGGGCGGTGACGGTGGTGTTGGAGCCGTTGCAGGAGACACGGGTCGCCGTGGTGCCCTTCGCGCCCTTCCTGCCGGCCTGCGCGGCCTGTGTACCCGTCGCCTGTGCGTCCGTCGCCTGTGTGTCCCTCGCCTGTGTGTCCCTCGCGCCGCTGGTGCCCGCGGTGCCGTCCTCGTCCTGCCCGCTGCTCCCGCTCTCGGCCGGCTGCGTGGCCGTGACGGTCGCGGAGGCAGGCTCGGGGTGGGCGGCGCCCTCGTCCTTCGTGCCCGTGCCGTCCTGGCATGCCGTCAGGGCGAGGGCGGCCAGGAGGGCGACGGGGAGCGCGCGGTACTTGCGCATGCTTGCGTTTCCTTTCGGACAAAGGCGGTGGGTAAGCAGGCCCGGGTGGGTCGCGCTGCCGGTGGGCCGGGAGCGGCGTGCTTGGATGACCAGAGCATGTGCGGTGATCCGTCCCGGCCGCCAGACCAGGCGGGAGATCAGGGACGTTGGAACGCCCGCACACGCGTTGACCAGGGAGAACAGTCATTCCCTGGAACGGGGGAACGGGACACGGGGCATGGAGGGGCAGTGTCGGAAGGCACGACCGCGGCGGATTTCGCCGCGCTGCTGGGGGAGTTGAAGGAGCGCTCGGGGCTGAGCTACGGGGTGCTCGCCAAGCGGCTCCACATGAGTACGTCGACGCTGCACCGGTACTGCAACGGGGATGCCGTGCCGACCGATTACGCGCCCGTGGAGCGGCTCGCCCGGCTGTGCAAGGCGTCGCCCACCGAACTCGTCGAGCTGCACCGGCGGTGGGTCCTGGCGGATGCCGGGCGGGCGCGCAAGGGGAGTGGCGGTACGAGGAGCGTGGGCACGGGGAGCGCTGTTACTGGGAGCGGCGCTGCGGAGGTGACCTCTGCTGCGGACGCCGACGTACCCGCGCCGGTCGAGTCCCCGGACGCCGACGCACCCGCGCCGGAGCAGCCCGCGGGCCGGCGCAGCCGCCGTGCCGTGCTCGCCGGGGTCGCCGCAGCCGTGGTCCTCGGTGGGGTCGGCCTCGCCGTGGCCGTTCCCTCGGGCGGGACCGGCGACGAGGGGCGGCGCGGAGCGGCGGTGGCCTCCGGCGGTGCCGGCGCGCCGGCGAGGGAGGGCACGGCGGCCTCCGTGTTGCCCTCGGCCCCTTCGCCCTCCAAGGGCAGCGACGACAAGAGCGTGGTCAAGGACAGGGAGAAGGAGGAGAAGGCGAGTGCCTCAGCGCCTCCCGCCTCGGCCTCCGCCACCGCCGGGGCCGACCGCCCGGGCCGTGAGGCCGCCCCCGCCGCCGCTCCACTCACCGTGGACACGGAGCCGCACGCCTGGGAGAGCCCCTGTTCCCAGCGCTATCTGGTGAATCTGCCGCCGGGGCAGGTCAAGCCGCCGCCATCGGAGCCGGGCGCGCCCGGCTGGGTGGCGGCGATGGGGGCCGTGCCGTCGGGGGAGCAGTTGCTGAAGCTGACCGTGCAGGGGACGGGGAAGGAGACCGTGGTCGTCAAGGGGCTGACGGTGCGGATGGCCGGCAAGCGTGCGCCGCTCGCGTGGAACGACTACGCCATGGGGTATCCGGGCGTCGGCTGCGGCGGTGGCGTGCCGACCAGGTTCTTCACGGTCGCCCTCGACGCCGCGCGCCCCGGGGTCGTGCCGGACGCCGGGCACGCGAACTTCCCCTTCACGGTGAGCGAGAGCGACCCGGAGATGTACTACATCCGGGCCGACGCCTCCGCGTACGACGTCAGTTGGTACCTGGAGCTGAGCTGGTCCAGCGGGGGCCGGACGGGCACGCTGACCGTGGACGACCACGGCCGGCCCTTCCGTACGAGCGGCAACAACGGGCGTCCGGCCTACGAGTTCCCGCTGGGCGGCGAGAAGTGGGTCGAGGAGGGGACCACGCAGTAGTCGCGCGGGGGCGCCTCAGTGGAACTCGTGGACCAGCTCGATCTTTCCGGCGATGTGCGCGTTGAACTCGTCGAGTTCCTCGGCCGGGACCCACAGCTCCAGGATGGTGCGGCCGCCGGCCTGCTGGACCGGGTAGCGGGTCAGGAACCCGGTGTCGACCTCGAACCGGGTGACGAAGCCGGCGCCGTCGTGCTTGACGTTCCAGTCGCGGGCGATCTTGATGGCGTAGTCCTCGTCGAGGACCGGGTAGAAGATCGGCTGCTCGGGGAGCCGGGGCGGCCAGGCGCGCCAGTCGAGGTCCCGGACCAGGTCCAGCTCCTGGGGGCCGGTGGGGCGCCAGAGGGTCGTCGTCGGCCGGCTGTCGTTGTGCACGGGCACCATCAAATCAGTTGAACCGTTAGGTTGTTGACCGTCGTAGTGGTTGTTGATTGAACTACACACTCTTCAGGGAGACGTCCATGTCCGGTGACGCCCTCAGCCAGGATCCCGCCGAGCTGCAGAGGAGGATCGACAGCAGCAAGGCGCACCCGGCCCGGGTCTACGACGTCTTCCTCGGCGGCAAGGACCACTACCCCGCCGACCGGGACGCGGCCGCCGCCGCGCTGGCCGCCAACCCGCGCGGGTACCTCGACGTCCGGCACAACCGCGACTTCCTGCGGCGCGCGGTGACCACGCTCGTGGAGCAGGACGGCATCCGGCAGTTCCTCGACATCGGGACCGGGCTGCCCACCGCCGAGAACGTCCACCAGATCGCGCAGCGCATCACACCCGAGTCGCGGGTCGTGTACGTCGACAACGACCCCGTGGTGCTCGCGCACGCACGCGCCCTGCTGACCAGCGGCCCCGAGGGACGCACGGACTACATCGACGCCGACCTCCGCGACCCGGACCGCATCCTCGAACAGGCCGCCAAGACCCTGGACTTCGACCAGCCGGTCGCGCTCTGCCTGGTCGCGATCCTGCACTTCGTCGCCGACGAAGAGGCCTACCCGCTGGTGAGCGGGCTGCTCGACGAACTGCCCGTCGGCAGCCGGCTGGTGCTGAGCCACCTCACCGAGGACCTCAACCCCGAGAACATCCGCGCGGTCCAACGGACCTACACCGAACGCGGCTTCACCTTCGTGCTGCGCTCCCGGGCCGACGTCGAGCGGTTCTTCACCGAGAACCAGCTGGAGATCGCCGACCCGGGAGTCGTCCCCGCACACCGCTGGCGGCCCGACCACGACGCTCCCGTCCCCGAGCAGCCGGAGGAGTCCTTCCTCGCCGGGCTGGAGGAGATCGAGAAGGTGCGGTACCGCGACATCAACGACGTCACGGACGCGGACATCAACGTGTACGCGGCGACCGGCGCGAAGGGGTGAGCCGAGGGTCCCGGCGCCAGCGTCCGTACGCGCCCGGCGTCCGGATCCCGGAAACCTGCTTGTAGGCGGCACGCACTTGCCTAGGCTGCGGGGCACCAGGCGTCACCGCAGCCGAAGGAGCCGTGTCATGACCGTCGCCGAACCCCTGCCCACCCACTCTCCCGTGCCGCCCCTGGCCGCGCGGGCGCGGGCCGTCGGCGGCTCTCCGGTACGGGACATCCTCGCCGTCACCGCCCGCCCCGAGGTGATCAACTTCGCCGGCGGGCTCCCGGCGCCCGAGCTGTTCGACGCCCAGGGCATCGCCGCCGCGTACGAGGCCGTGCTCGCCGAGGCGCCCGAGCGGGCGCTGCAGTACTCCACCACCGAGGGCGAACCCGCGCTGCGGGACGCGCTCGCCGCCCGGACCACCGCGCGCGGTCTGCCGACCGGCCCCGACGACCTGCTCGTCACCACCGGCTCCCAGCAGGCCCTTTCGCTCCTCGCCACGGCGCTCCTCGAACCCGGGGACACCGTCCTCGTCGAGAACCCCTGCTATCTGGCGGCACTTCAGGCCTTCGGCTTCGCCGGGGCGCGGATCGTGGCCGTGCCCGGCGACGAACACGGCGTCGACCCCGGGGCACTGGAGGAACTCGTCGTGCGGGAGCGGCCCAAGCTGCTCTACACCGTGCCGACCTTCCAGAACCCCACCGGCCGGACCCTGCCCGCCGAACGGCGCGCCGCCGTGGCCGCCGTCGCCGCCCGGCGCGGCCTGTGGATCGTCGAGGACGACCCCTACGGCGAGCTGCGCTACGACGGTGAACGCGTGCCGTGGATCGCCGCCCACCCGGGCGCCGAGGACCGGACCGTGCTGCTCGGCAGCTTCTCCAAGGTCATGGCGCCCGGGCTGCGGCTGGGCTGGCTGCGGGCGCCCGGGGAGCTGAGGCGCGCCTGTGCCGTCGCCAAACAGGCCGCCGACCTGCACACCCCGACCGTCAACCAGCTCGCCGCGGCCCGCTACCTCGCCGACAACGACCTCGACGCCCATGTCGCCCGCGTCGCCGGCGTGTACGGCGAACGCCGCGACGCGATGCTTTCCGGGCTCGCCGGGGCGCTGCCCGAGGGGTCGGTCTGGAACCGGCCCGAGGGCGGCATGTTCCTCTGGGCGCGCCTGCCGGAGCCGTACGACACGACGGCCCTGCTGCCGCAGGTGGTCCGGCAGAACGTGGCCTACGTCCCCGGCGCTCCCTTCTACGCCGGCACGCCCGACCGGACGACCCTGCGCCTGTGCTTCGTGACGCAGACGCCCGAGGAGATCGGGGAGGGGCTGCGCCGGCTCGGGGAGGGGCTCAGTCCCACCAGAAGTGCCACGTCCGCTGGTTGAGGACCTGGTGCTCGGCGTAGGCCCGCAGGGTCGGGTCCGTGCCCTGGTGGACGTTGTCCGGGCAGAACGCGAAGTGCTCGGCGGCGACGGCTTGCGCGGCGGCCGGGGTGGTGGGCGGGCTCGCCACCGACACCAGCAGGTGATCGAAGCCGAGGGCTGTGACGCGTATGCCGAAGCGGTCCTCCCAGGAGCGGAGCACCGCGCTGAGCCGGGCCGCGTCGCCCTCGTGGTTCGCCGGGCCCGTCCAGCCGATCGCCGTCGGGAGGTCCGCGCTGCGGCGGGCCGGGACCAGGGCGAGGCGGGGCTCCTTGAACGGACCGCCGTCACCGAGCAGGGTGTCCGCGACCTCGGCAGCCAGGGCGTCCGGGTCCCCGCCCAGGTCGGGAGACTCGGCCGGTCCGGGCCATGCCTCGCCCGGTGCGGCGTACTCCTCCCAGTACTCGGCGAGCACCTCCTCCGCGTCGTGGTCGCCCGGGTAGGACACCTCGCCGGGCCTCAACTCCCAGCGCTCCGGCCCGCCATGGCCGTCGCCCGTCTCCAGCACGAGGGGCAGCAGTCCCGCCCGGCGGGCCGGCTCCAGTGCCGCCCAGCCGCCCGGAAGGGCCCGTCCGTCCGCGCACCACAACAGCGGCTCGTGCCAGGGGCCCTCGTCGGTGGTGTCGAGGAGCGCCCCGGCGGGGAGCCGAAGGCCGAGCGAGCCGCCGCTCGGGTCTGCCGCCAGCGTCGGCAGGGGGTTGGGAAGAGTCGCCATGGTGGTGACTGTAGAGCCGGCCACTGACATCCCGACCGGCCCTGCGACCGTCATGGCGGACAGAACCTGACCCAGTGGCGTCCTACCGTTCGGGGCATGACCACTTCCTCGGAGAAGACGGACCTGCTGGCGGCGTTCGCGGAACAGCGCGCCCTGCTGCTTCTCACCGTGCAGGGACTCACCGACGCGCAGGCCGCGCAGCGTACGACCGTGAGCGAGCTGACCCTCGGCGGCATCGTGAAACACCTGGCGCAGGGGGAGGAGACGTGGACGCAGATCATGACCAAGGCCGACGGTGAACTGCCCGACGGCATGCTGGACACGGCGCAGTACCGGATGGCCGAGGGCGACACGCTCCCCGCGCTGCTGGAGCGCTACGGGTCGGCCGCGCGGGCCACCGAGGAGGCGGTGGCCGCGCTGCCGGACCTGGACGTGAGCGTGCCGCTGCCGCGAACGCCCTGGTCCCCGCCGGACCCCGGGCACTGGTCCGTGCGCCGGATCCTGCTGCACCTGATCAGGGAGACCGCCCAGCACGCCGGGCACGCGGACATCATCCGGGAGGCCCTGGACGGCGCGAACAGCACAGCCCGGCGCTGACCCGGTGCGGCATCGGACCGAGGTGTCACGGCACACGCTGCCCCATAACGCCCGAGGGCGGCACTCCACGGGGGAGTGCCGCCCTCGGGGCCGTCGGTCGGGGCCCGGGCTCAGAGGCGCTCGGGGGTCCGGATGCCCAGCAGGTTCATGCCCTGGCGGAGCGTGCGGGCCGTGATGTCGCAGAGGAACAGGCGGTTCTCGATCTGCTCGGGCGTCTCGGCCTTGAGGACCGGGCACTTGTCGTAGAACGTCGTGTACAGCGACGCCAGCTGGTACAGGTACGCCGCCAGCTTGTGCGGGGCGTACTCCGCGGCGGCTTCGAAGACCGTGTCGCCGAACGTGTCCAGGTGCAGACCGAGCGCCCGCTCCGCCGGGGTGAGTTCGAGCTCCGGGCGCGCGACCGGCTTCGCCTCGCCGGCCTTGCGCAGGATCGACTGGATCCGGGCGTACGCGTACTGGAGGTAGACGGACGTGTCGCCGTTCAGCGACACCATCTGGTCCAGGTCGAACTTGTAATCCCGGTTCGGCGACGTCGACAGGTCCGCGTACTTCACGGCACCGATGCCGACCTGCGCGGCCCGCTCCTGGATTTCGTCCTCGGTGAGGTCCTGTGCCTTCTCCCGTACGACCTCGGCGGCCCGCTGCACCGCCTCGTCCAGCAGATCCTCCAGCCGTACGGTCTCGCCCTCACGCGTCTTGAACGGCTTGCCGTCCGCGCCGAGCACCGTGCCGTAGCCCATGTTGTGCGCGGTGACGTGCTCGCCCAGCCAGCCGGCCCGGCGGGCCGTCTCGAAGACCATCTTGAAGTGGAGCGACTGGCGTACGTCCACGACGTACAGCAACGTCGTCGCCCGCAGGTCGAAGACGCGGTTGCGGATCGCCGTCAGGTCGGAGGCCGCGTAGCCGAAGCCGCCGTCCGCCTTCTGCACGATCAGCGGGACAGGCTGGTCGTCCTTGCCGCGGATCTCGTCGAAGAACACCACGAGCGCGCCCTCGGAGCGCACCGCGACACCCATCTCCTCCAGGAGGCGGGCGGTCTCGGGCATGCCCTCGTTGTAGGCGGACTCGCCGACGATCTCCTCGTCGCGGATCTGCATGTCGAGCTTCTCGAAGACGGAGTAGAAGTAGACCTTCGACTCGTCCACGAACTGCTGCCACAGCTCGAGCGTCTCCTTGTCACCGGACTGCAGGGCTACGACCCGCTTGCGGGCCCGCTCCTTGAACTCCTCGTCCGCATCGAAGAGCGCACGCGACGCCTTGTACACCCGGTTCAGGTTGCTCATCGCCTGCTCGCCGTCGACGTCGGCCGCAGGGGCCAGCTCGCCGGGGTGCTCGAACAGGTACTGGATGAGCATGCCGAACTGGGTGCCCCAGTCGCCGATGTGGTGCCGGCCGATCGTCCTCTCGCCGGTGAAGTCGAGCATGCCGCGCAGGGCGTCGCCGATGACCGCCGACCGCAGGTGACCGACGTGCATCTCCTTCGCCACGTTCGGCTGGGCGTAGTCGACGACCGTGATGCCCGCGTTCTCCTTCAGCGGCACGCCGAGACGCTCGCCGTCCGCGTGCCGCGCGGCGAGGTTCTCCGTGATCGCCCGGTCGGTGATCGTGACGTTCAGGAAGCCGGGGCCGGAGACCTCGACGTCCTTGATCAGCTCACCCGACTCGACCCGGGAGACGACCTGCGTGGCCAGCTCGCGCGGGTTGGCCTTCTCCTTCTTGGCGAGGGCCAGGATCCCGTTGGCCTGGAAGTCGGCCCGGTCGCTTCGTCGCAGCAGCGGGTCCGCGGAGCCGGCCTGCGGCAGAGCTGCCGACAGGGCCGCCGCGAGGCGCTGGTGGACGGAGTCGCTGAGGGACGTGACCGAGGCCATGGGCGAGGGTGCCGTTCTCCTGGGGGATTCGATGGACACGGCCAGTATCCCATGGGGGTAAAGCCGTTTTTCCGGGCGCGAGGTGGTCTGGGACAATGATGCGGTCAGCCGTGCGACCGTACCGGCTGCCCGATGCAGAAAGAAGGACGTGCCGATCGTGGCTCAGAGCACCGAGACCACCGACTGGGTCTCCCGTTTCGCGGATGAGGTCATCGAGGAGTCGGAGCGCCGGGCCCCGGGCAAACCCGTCGTCGTCGCGTCCGGGCTCTCCCCGTCCGGCCCCATCCACCTCGGCAACCTGCGCGAGGTCATGACCCCGCACCTCGTCGCCGACGAGATCCGCCGCCGCGGCCACCGGGTGCGGCACCTGATCTCCTGGGACGACTACGACCGCTACCGCAAGGTGCCCAAGGGCATCGCCGGCGTCGACGAGGACACCTGGCAGCAGCACATCGGCAAGCCGCTGACGTCCGTCCCGGCGCCGAAGGGCTCCTCGCACCCGAACTGGGCCGAGCACTTCAAGGCCGCGATGATCGAGTCGCTGGCCGAGCTGGGCGTGGAGTTCGACGGCATCAGCCAGACCGCGCAGTACACCTCCGGCGTGTACCGCGAGCAGATCCTGCACGCCATCAAGCACCGCGCCGACATCGACGCGATCCTCGACCAGTACCGCACCAAGAAGGCCCCCGCCAAGAAGCAGCAGGGGCAGAAGCCGGTCGACGAGGCCGAGCTGGAGGCCGCAGAGGGCTCCGGCGCGGCCGGTGAGGACGACGGCAGCTCCACCGCCGCCGGGTACTTCCCGTACAAGCCGTACTGCGGCAACTGCGAGAAGGACCTCACCACCGTCACCTCCTACGACGACGACTCCACCGAGCTGACGTACGCCTGCACCGCGTGCGGCTTCTCGGAGACGGTCCGGCTGAACGAGTTCAACCGCGGCAAGCTGGTCTGGAAGGTCGACTGGCCGATGCGATGGGCGTACGAGGGCGTCGTGTTCGAGCCGAGCGGCGTCGACCACTCGTCCCCCGGGTCGTCGTTCCAGGTCGGCGGGCAGATCGTCGGCATCTTCGGCGGGAAGCAGCCGATCGGGCCCATGTACGCCTTCGTCGGGATCTCCGGCATGGCGAAGATGTCGTCCTCGAAGGGCGGCGTGCCCACCCCGGCCGACGCCCTGCAGATCATGGAGCCGCAGCTGCTGCGCTGGCTCTACGCCCGGCGTCGGCCCAACCAGTCCTTCAAGGTCGCCTTCGACCAGGAGATCCAGCGGCTCTACGACGAGTGGGACCGCCTGGACGCCAAGGTCGCCGACGGCAGCGCCCTTCCGGCCGACGTCGCCGCACACTCCCGTGCGGTGCGCACGGCCACCGGTGAGCTGCCCCGGACGCCCCGGCCGCTGCCGTACCGGACGCTGGCGTCCGTCGCGGACATCACCGCCGGGCACGAGGACCAGGCGCTGCGCATCCTCAGCGAGCTCGACCCCGAGCAGCCGCTGACCTCGCTCGACGAGGCGCGCCCGCGCTACGACAAGGCCGAGGCCTGGATCAACACGCACGTCCCGGCCGACCAGCGGACGATCGTGCGGGACGAGCCGGACGCCGAACTGCTGAAGTCGCTCGACGAGCAGGGCCGCGAGTCGCTGCGGCTGCTGCTCGACGGGCTGGCCGATCACTGGTCGCTCGACGGGCTGACGCACCTGGTGTACGGCGTGCCGAAGGTGCAGGCCGGGTTCTCCGCCGACGCCACGCCGAAGGAGCTGCCGCCGGAGATCAAGACCGCCCAGCGGTCCTTCTTCGCGCTGCTGTACCACCTGCTGGTGGGCCGTGACACCGGGCCGCGGCTGCCCACGCTGCTGCTGGCGGTGGGGCAGGACCGGGTGCGGGCGCTGCTCGGTCAGTAGCCGCCGTCACGCAGGAAGGGGGCCTCCCGGGCCAAGGCCCGCAGCACCCGCGGCAACGCCCTCGCCGAGGGCATCCGCTGGGCCGCCGACCACGG
>NZ_JBEOXI010000087.1:0-29832 GCF_040296465.1 Streptomyces sp. NPDC002130 | reverse complement strand
GGCAACCAAGTACCTCGGCGTCCTGATCTGCCATGACTGCGGCTCGAACATGACTGTTCAGCAGAACCGCGTCAAGAATTGGTCCTACTCGTATCTGCGGTGCGGCAAGTGCAAGGCCGGAGGCCACGGCGCTCCGAACCCTGCCGAGATCTACAGCAAGCTCGTCAACGACGTTCTGAGGGTTCTCGGAGACGAACCCGTCATGACACGCGAGTACCGGCAGGGCGCCGAGGCCCGCAAGGAACAACAGCGCCTGGAGCAATCCATCAGCTACTACATGACCGGACTTGAGCCCGGAGGTCGCTTCACGAAGACGCGCTTCACCAAGGAGCAGGCTGAGAAGACACTGGACGACCTCATCAAGCAGCTGGAGACCATCGACCCCGAGTCGACCAAGGACCGGTGGGTGGCCGTACACAACGGCAAGTCGTTCCGTACCCACTGGGAGGAAGGCGGCATGGAAGCCATGGCCGCCGACCTACTCCGGGTCGGCGTGAAGTGCGTGATCAAGCGGACGAAGGTGAAGGGTGTACGAGCTCCCCGCATCCATATGAAGCTGATGATCCCCAAGGACGTACGAGACCGGCTGATACTCAAGGAAGACGACTTCGCGGAAGCCTTCTGACACGGTGCGCCCAACAGATGCGGACGGCCGCCTTCCCGAGCTGCATGGGGAGGCGGCTCCTAGTCTCACGAGAACCAGGCCGCAGGGTCGAACGGCTCCTCCGTTCCATCAGCGTCAATGATCACGATCTCGCTTTCGATCAGACTAGGCGCCCTGTCATCGCCACACCGAGGCGGCAGCGGGCGCCCTGACTGCTGCGGCTCACGCTCGGGAAGCCCAAGATGGAAGGCTGACCTTGATCAAGGATTCGCACTTGCCCAATCCCGCGAAGTCCTAGAGATTTTAGAACCTTCCGCGTGTCCTCGGGCTGCCCTATGGGGGATCGAGTCTGCGTTACCAGGAGATCTCCCGATCCTTTCCACTGCATCGCACCCAAGAGCGTAAAACCAGTGAGCTCTTTCCAACCTCCCATGTCAGCTTGGGAGTTGGTGAGCCGAAGCACGGTAGTTGTCACATAGGCAGGCTGGTTGTCACCGACGGCGTTGTGAGTGGTCGTCGATCGCCTTGGCCAGTTGCCCTGCGTGCTGTTGAGCAGTGGCTTGAGAGCGCCGTAGTAGGGCTGGTGGTCAGTGGTGCGGAGCCACTGGAACCCGCCGCCGTTGATCATCAGGCCGTCGCGAGTGCCGGGCATGAACTTCACCGCGTTGTTCTGCAGCCGCCCGCGCATCAGGTTCGCGACCCGCGCGCTCATCGGCGTCCCCTGCAGCCGCATGTTGACGTGCGCCGCGGTGCGGTGCAGGTCGTGCAGAGCCCGCCGCCGGGGACTCAGGCTCTGGTGCTCGGCCAGGCTCAGACGCGGCGCGGGCACGAAGGTGCCGCGAATCTTCCGCCACTGCTGCCAGCCCTCCCAGCGGGTGCGGTCCGGCGGCAGGCCGGCCCGCTGGTGACAACTCCTGAGGTTCGGCTCAGCCCATGAGCCGAAGCACGGGCTGCCCCGCACGGTAAAGCCGTGCGGGGCAGCCGGCGAGTGAGGGAATGCCCCCACCGTGTCGGCGTCGGTCAGCTCGTCGCGCGGAAGGTGGCGTCGCTGCGTCCTGTCGCGGTGGTGATGGGGTCGAGGCGGAGCTGGTAGGCGTAGTGGCGGATGTAGCGGTCGGGGTGGTTGTAGGACTGGAAGGACGACCAGGTCGGGTCGGCGAGGCCGGCGACCTGGCGGAAGGTGGCGTCGGCGGCGAACTGCGCGGTGCCGTCGTTGCGGACCAGCTGGAAGTCGTAGTTGGCGTGGCGCAGGAAGTAGCCGGGGAACTTGACTGACTCGAAGGAGACGGTGCCGGTGCCGGTGAGGCCGGGCCGCATCCGGAACTGGGCGTCGTCGGCGGGGCTCACGTTGGGATCGATGCGCACGTCGAAGTTGGTCTGGCGCACGTACCGGTCCTGGAAGTTGAACGACTGCAAGCGCTGGACCGGGGTGTTGGGCCAGCGGGCGAGGACACGGCTCTCCTCGGCGGCCGTCAGGTTCAGGATCCAGCCGTGGCGCTTCTTGGTGCCGCCCATGTTGTAGCTTCCCGCAGCCTGCGTCTGGTAGGAGGCGGGGTTGGACGGGTCGGTCGTCAGGACCGGCATGTAGCCGCGGTTGGAGGCGTACTGGTCGAGGTAGAGGCCCCACTTGTTCTGCCCGTTGAACTTCATCCACATCGGGCCCTCGACCATCGCGCCGGTCAGGCCGACGCCGGAGAGGTTGCCGAGGTTGGTCCACGTCCCCAGGATGGAGTTGCTTCCCTCGAGGGTGATCTGTCCGTCGCCGGAGGCCCGCACGTAGCGGTAGTTGCCCACGCCGGAGGGCATCTCGATGATCTGGGTGTCGATGATCTCCTGGGTGCCGGGGCGCTCGATGTAGGTCTGCGGCGTGGTGATGGTGCGGAAGTCGCTGGTGCGGGCGTAGAAGATGCGGTGCTTCTTCACGCCGTTGACGGGCACGTTCGTCGCCCAGTACAGGACGTAGTCGTTGGTCTCGGGGTTCCAGATCGCCTCGGGGGCCCAGGCGTTGCGGCCGTCGGGGATCGCGCCGGCGACGTTGAGGAGCCACGGATCCGACCATGAGACCAGGTCCGACGACTCCCACACCACCAGGTTGCGGCTGCCGTTGTTGATGGAGGCGTTCCAGTCCTGCCCGCAGCTGATGCACAGGTCGGTCGCGATGATCCAGTACTTGCTGCCGTCGGGGGACCTCACGAGTGCCGGGTCGCGCACCCCCTTGGTGCCGATCGTGGAGCGCAGCACCATGGCGCCGCCGTTGAGGTCGTTCCAGTGCAGGCCGTCGGTGCTGTGCGAGAGGTACATCTGCTGGTTGGTCGCCCCCTCACCGGTGAAGTGCACCATCAGGTAACCCGGGTCGGCGGCGGCGGCCCGCTGTGGTGTGGTGACGACCTGGGCGGTGAAGAGCAGGCAGGCGGCGACAAATATCGCCGCCAGCCGTGAGAGAACCGCGGGCATATGTGTTCCTGTCTTTTGGGGTGCCGTGATCAGGGGCAAGTGAGGTCGAGGGTGAGGCCCGGCCTCCGTACCGTTGGGGGCAGGACCGACTCCGTGCGACGTGGGCGCCGCGTCGCGCTTGTCAGCGGCCTACGTGCTGCGGTTTCCGCGGGCAGCGACCGGGGGCCCCGCCATGGCGGGTCGGGTGACGAAGACGGCGGAGAGGGCCGCCGGAGCCGGCTCACAAGTACGCCGGAGACGGGTGCGCAACACGGGCTGTCCCCTTTGACGGCCATGGTTCGAAAAATCGAACACTGTTCGCAAGTGCGATCAGAAGATAGGTCTCAGCCAGAAGCGCGTCAATGAAACCGGCCAGTTCGATTTCCGCGCGGTCGCACCCCGCAACCGCCCATGACGGTGAGACTTCCTCTGCTACGCCCCTTGAGCTGCGGCGACTTCCCTACGCGCTCGGGCCGCGCGTCCGAACGCCGACTGCACAACCGCTGCCAGGGCGCGGCGAACAGGGCAGGGATCTCGCCAAGCACGTAACGCCGGAACCTCCATCCGTCGGCGGCCTCGGAGAGCAGCACCGGGCCCGGCGGATCGAACCTCAGCCTCCGACGCGACGCCCTCGCGTCCAGTCCCGCGAAGGCGTGCTCGCGCCAGAGGGCAGCGGCCGCGTAGCGCCAGCCGCATGCGACAGCGACTTCAGCGATCGCAGCGAACGGCTCCCGGTCCGTCCCTTTGATCAAAGCCTCGGGGCGTATGTCGATCAGCCAGACGCCGTGGTGGGTCACCGCGAGGTAGTGAGGGATGTGGCAGCGGCGCTTCCCGCAGGTCCCGAAAGAGATCTTCAACGGCCGCGAGACGACGTCGACCGCGTCGCCGGCGAAGTCCAGGGCAAGCAGCACCCGGCCCTCCGCCAAGCTCTATGCGTCGTGATGACGGCCGGTCCTGGCTGCAGGCCAGGACCGTGCCCTTGGTCCCGACGCCAGGTGAAGTGCCGCGGGTCGCTCGTGAGCACCGGCTCCTGTACGAGGTCCTGAAGGTCCTCTCGCAGCTGCACTGATGCAACCATACGGACCCGGTGTCAGCGGCTTCGACCACTCTCCCCGACCCAGCGCGTGTAGTGGCCATGACCTCATGGAATCGCCGCAGAGAACCCCCGGCTTCCGGTAGCTGGTGACAGAAAGGCTGCTGAATGAGTGTCTGTGACAAGTCCGATGCCTCGCTTGTGACAGCCAGGCTGCTTCGACCGCTCCCATTCACCAGCTCAGCCGGCCCCGCTGGTGACAACTCCTGAGCTTGGGCTCAGTTGGGATGACAGACAGATGAAGCCCCTGGTAGATGGTTTCGACCAAGAGAACCGTCTCCACCAGAGGCTTCGCATGCTTGTCTACCCGTCCGGCGTCGACGTGTCCAGCTCGGCCCTGCGCTTCCTCGCCGCCCGCCTGAGGGAACACCGCCGCGCTCTCGGCACCCGATGGCGGCGCCTGAACGCCGGCCGACGGGCTCTGCTCACCCTCGCCCACCTGCGCAACGGCCAGCCCTACGCCCAGCTCGCGGCCGGTTTCGGGATCGGCACCACCACCGCGTACCGATACATCACCGAGGCCGTCAACCTCCTGGCCGCCCTCGCCCCCACCCTCACCGAAGCCATACGAGCGGCGTCGAAGGCGTACGTGATCCTGGACGGGACGCTCCTGCCCATCGACCGAATCGCCGCCGATCGCCCGTTCTATTCGGGCAAACACAAGAAGCACGGCATGAACGTGCAGGTCATTGCCGATCCGCAGGGGCGTCTGATGTGGGCTTCACCAGCCTTGGCCGGCGCCGTCCACGATGTCCGGGCCGCGCGCGAGCACGGCATCATTGAGGCACTCGCCGAGGCTGGCATCACCTGCTGGGCAGACAAGGGCTACCAGCGTGCAGGCGGCACCGTCCGTCTCCCTTACCGTGGCCGATGGGACAGCCTCTCCACCGGCCAGCAGGCCGTCAACCGGTCCCACGCGAAGATCCGTGCACTGGTCGAGCAGGCCATCGCCACTCTCAAGTCCTGGCGCCTCCTCCGCAAACTCCGCTGTTCGACGACCCGGATCACGAGCCTCGTCCAAGCCGTCCTGGTCCTCCAGCTCGCCGCTACGGGCTGAGATCAACCCGCAGCATTCACCAGGTCCGTCAATTCGGCCTCGGTCGTCCCAGCCCGCAGACGAACGTCGAAGGTGTAACCCTCATCGCTGAACACCAGGTCAAGGTCGGTGGGTGTCAGCCTGCGGAAGACGATCGCCAACCAGATCGCGTCTTCCTCCCAGACGTCCATGTACAGGCAGGTACCGTCCTCGTGCAGATAGGCCTCACCTGGGCCCTTCTCCGTCTTGAACTGCCAGATCATGCTGCGCACTTCGCTGCGGCGCATCGAGTCGATCTCGAACTCAGACCACCGGGCACGGATCGCGTCGGTCAGCGCATCCCGATCGATGCGCCATCCGCCCGCATCACCGTCGACCACCGCCAAGAACGTCATAGCCAGGGTCTACCAGATGTCCGTGACATGGCGCTGATCGGCTGTCGCCTGAAGTTGGAATGGGCTCAGTGATCCTCGTGCGCTCGTTGATCTTTAGGGGACAGCCAGAGGTACGGAGGGGCGGCAGTTCCACGCTGGTCTGTCCGATCCTTATGACCTATCGATCGGCCCCATGCGGGGTCACCTTCTTGACCAGGTCAACGCCGTCAGGTGCAGCAACTTCTCCTGTAGACGGGTTGGGCCGTACATACCTGCGGACATATCAGCAACTGCGTGCGGGCGGGGGGTTACTCAACTTCGATGCCGTAGTCCTGTACAAGCTGCTGAAGACCACCCGCGTAGCCCTTCCCCCCAAGCACGAAGTCCCAGTCGCCACTAGGCCTGCGCCGGAAGGAGCCAAGCACCAACGCGGTCTCGAGGGCACGCCCGTCGGAGACCTCAAGGCGCCCGAGCTCGGTCATCGCCGGGTCCAGCAGCCGGATGCAGGCATCTGTAAATCCAGAGAGGTCTGCCTTCGGATTCACTTCCGGATCCACAGCCGCCACCAGCACGAACCGGTCAGCCGCCTCCGGCAGTGCATCGAAGGCGACACGAATGGCTGCTTTGTCCGGTCGCGCAGCCTGTACTGCGCGTACCGAGCCGTCAGGTGTCTGCGGGTTGTTGAAGAAGACGAAGTGGTCCTCGCTGAGGACTTGGCTGCCACGGCAGACCAGCGCACACACGTCGAGTGCGACGTTGCCGGACCACGTCATGCCCAGCACGTTGTAATCGGCGGCCGGAGACGCAGAGTTGGACGGTGTCGGCTGCGTCGAAGCCGCCGTCCCTCCCTCTCCCAAGCGTCCACGAAGCCCATGCCTGTGCAGAAGATCGACGAGTTCGCCGCCCGAAATGAGCTCCAAAGGCTTGCCCCGGGCGAAGGTGTGAGAGCCCGGCCCGAAACCCGAGGTTGTCACCAGAACCCCCTTGTTGGCGCCGACGTCTTGAACCGTGCCGTAAAGATCGCGTACGGCCGTGGGCGGCACCGTGTTGCGGTAGCGCTTCACCTGTACGACGATCTTGCCGCCTCGGATGGGAGTCGGGTCCATCGCGTCGACGTCCACGCCACCATCGTTCGAGCGCTGAGTCGTTACGGCCTGCATACCCATGGCGCGGAACAGATCGGCGACTAGGGACTCGAAGGCGATCGGATCCAGGTCGTACAGGTTCGGCTCGTGATCGCCACCATGGGCGGCCACAGGGCTACCGACGTCCTGGGGCTGCCGGCTCGGCCGCACGGAGGTGAGCTGGTCGGGCCGGGTCGAGATCTGTCCCCTCAGCGCGTCGGTCAGACAGCTGACCGGGTCCTCCTGCCCCAGATGCAGGTCCGTGAAAGCCGCCCGGGAAGCCATGACGGTCGCCAGGAAGATCTGCGTCTGTCGTCCTGTCGCCGGGTCGGGGGCGTCCACGAAGCCGTTCAGGGCAACCGAGTCGAGGATGCCGTACTCGTCCGCCGAGAACAGCTGGTGCAGCACCAACAGCGTGCTCTGCCCCAGCACCTCCCGGTACAGCGCCCGACGCTGGCTCACCGGCCGTGCCGCTTCCTTGTACTGATCCTCCCGGGACAGGTACCTGACGGACTTCGCTTCGGGAACCACGTCGTATGTGGGCAGTTCCCAGTCCAACACCAGCTGCCGCCCCGCTGCGTCGTAGGCCGCAGCCACCTGCCGAGGGAATCCCTCCGGCCAGGCCGTCGACGCGTAGAGCGCAGCGGAGAAGTACTCGACCACGGAGTCAGGGTCACCCCGCCTGACCCCTTCGGTCACTTCCACGACCCCGGCATTGTGCCGACGCACCTCGGCCCGCTGAGACTCCGTCCTCTGCTCGTAGTTCCGCTGCAACGCGGTTAACTGCTGCTGACGCTGCGCCTCGGCGACCTGCGCAGCATGCCAGTCGTGTTCGAACCGAGCCCGCGCCTCAGCCTGTGCCTGTGCTCGCCGGTTGGCGGTCCAGCCGCCCTGAGCCTGGTACTCGTTCGGGTCGGGCATCCGCACCGGCCATGCAAGTGGCCCGGGATCAAACGGCGGGATGTCTTCCGCACGCATCAAAGACGATGCCCTGAAGGCCGGCGCCTCGCATCCCGTAGCCAGCAGACCTCGTAGGGACGCAATCTGAGCTTCCAGCTCCTCCGTACGCCGCCTGGCCTCGGCCTGGTGGTACTCCCGGTGGCCTTGCGCGGCAGAACGCTGGTAAGCCCGCGCCTGCCACGCCTCCTCCCGGCGCTGCCTCGCCTCGGCTTCTACCTGACGTTGGTGCTGCCGCTGAATCTCAGCCCACGCACCGACAAAACCAGCAGAGCGACGACTCATGCGCTACAGGCCCTCCCCAGGACGTCGGCACAGCCGACCAAGCCGCAGTTGCCCCCGCAACCAGTAGTAACAAAACGACTGTATCCAGCAATCGCCGTCATGAATATCAAGTTGCCAAAGCGACCAGAACGGATCGTTCGGGCAGGTCACCGCGCACCCGCTGTTCACGACGCAGCGTCACCGTGCAAGGACGTCAGCGAGCGCCGACACCACCGAGCCCCCTCCGCGTCGAAGGGGGCTCGGTAGTCGCCAGAAACGCTTCAGCGAGGCTCCGAGAGCCTCAGACCCACTCCACCTCTGAGCGGATGCCCGAGGCCCCTCCCGGGCCCGGCAGAGGCGTACAAGGCCCACGCTGCTGCTCCTGCTGCCGACGGCTCGAAGCCCCGACAGCAGCCAACGCAGCAGCCACCTCGTCCTCACTCGCCCCCGCCAGGGCATCCATCACCCGAACGAGTGCGTCACTCACCTCAGTGCTCGTGCCCGCTCGGCGCCGGCGCGGCATTCTTGACCGTCAGAGGCAGCAGCTTCTTCCCGGTCGGACCGATTTGTATGGCCGTATCCATCTGCGGACACACCCCGCAGTCGAAGCACGGCGTCCAGCGGCAGTCGTCGACCTCGGTCTCGTCGAGGGCGTCCTGCCAGTCCTCCCAGAGCCAGTCCTTGTCCAGGCCGGAGTCGAGGTGGTCCCAGGGGAGGACCTCCTCGTAGGTGCGCTCGCGGGTGGTGTACCAGTCGACGTCGACGCCGAAGGGGGCCAGTGCCTTGTCGGCGCAACTCATCCAGCGGTCGTAGGAGAAGTGCTCGCGCCAGCCGTCGAAACGGCCGCCGTCGTCGTAGACCGCGCGGATGACCGCGCCGATGCGGCGGTCGCCCCGGGACAGGAGGCCCTCGACGATGCCGGGCTTGCCGTCGTGGTAGCGGAAGCCGATCGAGCGGCCGTACTTCTTGTCGCCGCGGATCTTGTCCCGCAGCTTCTGCAGCCGGGCGTCCGTCTCCTCCGCGGAGAGCTGCGGGGCCCACTGGAACGGCGTGTGCGGCTTGGGGACGAAGCCACCGATCGAGACCGTGCAGCGGATGTCGTTGGAGCGGGAGACCTCGCGGCCCTTGGCGATGACCTTCGTCGCCATGTCGGCGATCTGGAGGACGTCGTCGTCGGTCTCCGTCGGCAGGCCGCACATGAAGTACAGCTTCACCTGGCGCCAGCCGTTGCCGTACGCCGTGGAGACCGTGCGGATCAGGTCGTCCTCCGAGACCATCTTGTTGATGACCTTGCGGATGCGTTCCGAGCCGCCCTCGGGGGCGAAGGTGAGGCCGGAACGGCGGCCGTTCCTGGTCAGTTCGTTCGCCAGGTCGATGTTGAAGGCGTCCACGCGGGTGGAGGGGAGCGACAGGCCGATCTTGTCGTCCTCGTAGCGGTCGGCGAGGCCCTTGGCGATGTCGCCGATCTCCGTGTGGTCGGCGGAGGACAGCGACAGCAGGCCGACCTCCTCGAAGCCCGTCGCCTTCAGGCCCTGCTCGACCATGTCGCCGATGCCCGTGATGGAGCGCTCGCGCACCGGGCGCGTGATCATGCCGGCCTGGCAGAAGCGGCAGCCGCGGGTGCAGCCGCGGAAGATCTCCACCGACATGCGCTCATGGACCGTCTCGGCCAGCGGCACGAGCGGCTGCTTGGGGTACGGCCACTCGTCGAGGTCCATGACGGTGTGCTTGGAGACCCGCCACGGCACCCCGCTGCGCTTCGGCACGACACGGGCGATCCGGCCGTCCGGCAGGTACTCGACGTCGTAGAAGCCGGGCACGTACACCCCGCCCGTCCTCGCAAGGCGGAAGAGGAGCTCCTCGCGGCCACCGGGGCGGCCCTCCGCCTTCCAGGCGCGGACGATCGCGGTGATCTCCAGGACCGCCTGCTCGCCGTCGCCGATCACCGCACAGTCGATGAAGTCGGCGATCGGCTCGGGGTTGAACGCCGCGTGCCCGCCGGCCAGGACGATCGGGTCGTCGAGGGTCCGGTCCTTGGCCTCCAGGGGAATGCCGGCGAGGTCGAGGGCGGCCAGCATGTTCGTGTAGCCCAGCTCCGTGGAGAAGGACAGGCCGAACACGTCGAAGGCCTTCACCGGCCGGTGGCTGTCGACCGTGAACTGCGGGACGTGGTGCTCCCGCATGAGCTCCTCCAGGTCCGGCCACACGCTGTACGTGCGCTCGGCGAGGACGCCCTGCTGCTCGTTGAGCACCTCGTAGAGGATCATGACGCCCTGGTTGGGCAGACCGACCTCGTAGGCGTCCGGGTACATGAGCGCCCAGCGGACGTCACAGGAGTCCCAGTCCTTGACCGTGGAGTTGAGTTCTCCGCCGACGTACTGGATCGGCTTCTGCACATGCGGGAGCAGAGCTTCGAGCTGCGGGAAGACCGACGCAGCGACTTCGGCAGGCATGTCGCGCACCTTCGTGAGCTGGACTGAACTGACAGGGGTGACCATCCAGACTAACGCGGTCGCGGGGTGCCTCCGTACGCCGGAGGATCAGAGGTCCGCCGCACGGTCCTTGATCCCGTCCCAGAACCCGGGCAGTTCTGCCTCCACGCGCAGTGCTCGCTGCGCCTCGCGCTCGTGGAGGAGGCCGTAGGTGAAGGCGCTCTCCCCCGCCGCGTGGGCGACCGCCGACAGTTCGCGCAGGGCCTGCCGGGCCATCACGCTGTCCTGGTGCTCGCCGAGCAGGTCCTGCAGCGCCTTCATGGACTTGACCATGGCCTTGGCCGGCTTGCCGAGGACGGGTTCGGCCGCCTCCGCCGCGTAGCGGGTGCGCTTGGCCTTCTTGCGGGCCTCGTGCAGCACGACGTCCCGGTCGGTGCCGGGCTCCAGGTCCGCCGCCCGCTCGATCAGCTTCGACACCTTGCGGAAGTCCTTCTGCACGGCCTTGGCGATCGGCTTGCGGGGTTTCTTGCCGGCCGCCTTCAGCAGGGGCGGGTCGGCGATCAGCGCGTCCAGGGTGTCGAGCAGGGTCAGGTAGCGGTGGGAGTCCAGGACACCGAGGAGGCGGCCGCGGGCGCTGCCGTGTTCAGCGCTGGACCAGGAGTGCAGGCGTTTTGCGACCGGGCCGCGGGCCAGGCCCTCGGGCACCTCGTCGACGGCCGACGTCAGCCGCTCGGTCAGCACCTCGCGGTCCCGGTCCAGGCCCAGCTCGCCGGCGAGCCACTTGAGCTCGTCGGCGACGGGGGCGGTGACGGCCCGGTCGAGGATCTCGCCGAACGACTTGAACGTACTGCGCAGCCGGCGGGTGGCCACCCGCATGCTGTGCACGGAGTCCTCGGCGTCCCGGCGGACGGCGGGGTCGAGCTCGACGATCGCGTCCCGCTGGGTGCGCACGTAGGCGAGCACATGGTCTGCGGCGGTCACCGGTTTCGGGGCGGGCGCTGACTTGCGTCGCTTCCCCGGTGCTGTCTCCGCCAGGGCGCGGGCGAGCTTCGACGACGAGGCCGACGGCCGTACGCCCGCCTTGCGCAGCCGCTTGTCGATCTTGTCGAGCAGGGCCGGGTCGCCCCCGTCGGCGAGCTCCACCTCGATCTCGGTCCACTGCGCTTCGCCGCCGCGCCCCGTGAGCCGCTCGGCGTGCACGGTGTCCACGCTCATCTCGGCGAGCAGCCGGCCGTCGGCGTCGAGCAGGTGCCGTACGTCGCGGTCGGAGCGCAGCCGGACCACCGGAAGCAGCTCGCTGTCGCGGACCCGGGAGCGGACCAGCGCGGCGAGGTCCTCGGGGAGGGTGTCGGTGAGCGGGGCGCGGATCTCGTCGCGGACGTCCGCGGCGATCGGGAACTTGAGGTGCCAGCCGGCGTCGGAACCGCCGGTGCGGCGGCGCAGGGTGACGGACGACGCGGCGAGGCGTTCGTCCGCGGTGTCGTGGTAGGTGGCGTCGAGGTGGGCGACGCCCTTGTCCGCGACGGCCGCGACCCCGGCGACGCCGGTCAGGTCGGGAAGCCCGCCCTCATCGGATTCGTACTTGCGCTCGATCTCGCGTTTCGTCTCCGCCATGCAACAAATCTAGTGGCTGGCCGGCCGGGACAGCAGTGGTGGGCGCCCTACGGGCGGGCGGTCACGTTCAGGTCGTCAGCAGGGCCCGCAGCTCCTCGCCGTCCGGGAACGGCGCGTCCTTCGCCGTCCGGGAGACGAGGTGCACATGGGCGTCCTCGAACTGGTGGTACGACAGCGGCTCGGGGCCCTGCCCGACGATCAGCACGTTGTGCTCCAGGCGCCAGCTGACGTGCCGGGTGTCGTACCGGGGCTGCCGGATGTCATGGTTCGGCAGCCCCAGCCGGTCGGTGAAGCGCTGCACGACGGCGGCGAATTGGGCGTCGAACTCCGGCCGCCAGGCGCCCTCCTCGCTGGTCCAGCCGGGCAGGGGGCCCCAGCAGTCCTCGTCGAGCAGGCCGCCGTCGACCGAGTAGAGGTAGGCGAAGGGAAGGTGGAGCGAGCCGTCGCCGTCACAGGTGACGAAGTGCCCCTGCGGGGTGACGTGGGTGGCGTCGGGGACGTCGGGTGTGTCCTCGTACGCCGGGCCGCGCACCGCCTGCGACCAGTCGGGCCAGCCGGCCTCCCGCATCCGCGCCGCGATGGCGTCGGCGTCGGTCAGATCCAGCTCCGCCAGCGCGAGGAGCCGGCTCACCAGTTCCTCGGTCACCGGGCACCGGGCCACGTACTCCCCGGACATTCCGCTACCCCTCCCGGGGCGCTAGGCCGACATCGGCCGCTGCACCCGGATCGACTGCAACAACCCCACCGCTATCCACACGGCGAACATCGACGATCCGCCGTACGACACGAACGGCAGCGGCAGGCCCGTGACGGGCATGATGCCGAGCGTCATGCCGACGTTCTCGAACGTCTGGAAGGCGAACCAGGCGACGATGCCCGCGGCCACGATCGTGCCGTACAGGTCCGAGGTCTCCCGGGCGATGCGGCAGGCCCGCCACAGGACGATGCCGAGCAGCAGGATGATCAGGCCGCCGCCGAGGAAGCCCAGCTCCTCCCCCGCCACGGTGAAGACGAAGTCCGTCTGCTGTTCGGGCACGAACTGGCCGGTGGTCTGCGAGCCGTGGAAGAGGCCGGAGCCGGTCAGGCCGCCCGAACCGATGGCGATGCGGGCCTGGTTGGTGTTGTAGCCGACACCGGCCGGGTCGAGCTCGGGGTTGGCGAAGGCGGCGAAGCGGGCGATCTGGTAGTCGTCGAGCACCCCGATCTGCCAGACGGTGACCGCGCCGAGGGTGCCCGCGCCGAGCAGGCCGAACACCCACCGGTTGGACGCCCCGGAGGCCAGCAGCACGCCGAGCACGATGATGACCATCACCATGACCGACCCGAGGTCGGGCATCAGCATCACGATCAGCATCGGCACGGTGGCCAGGCCGAGGGCCTGCACGACCGTGCGGTGGTCGGGGTACTGCTTGTCGCCGGCGTCGACGCGGGCCGCCAGCAGCATCGCCATGCCCAGGATGATCGTGACCTTCACGAACTCCGAGGGCTGCAGCGAGAAGCCGCCGGGCAGCTTGATCCAGGAGTGGGCGCCGTTGATCGTGGAGCCGAGCGGGGTCAGCACCAGCAGGATCAGCAGCACCGAGAAGCCGTACAGGACGGGCACGGCCGTGCGCAGGGCGCGGTGGCCGAGCCAGACCGTGCCGGCCATCAGGGCCAGACCGATGCCGGTGTTGAGCAGGTGCCGGACGAGGAAGAAGTACGGGTCGCCCTGGTTGAGCTCGGTGCGGTTGCGGGTCGCCGAGTAGACGAGGAGCGTGCCGAGCAGCGACAGGGCCAGCGCCGACAGCAGGATCGGCCAGTCGAGGCGCCGCGCCACCGAGTCGCGGGCCAGCAGCCGCGTCCAGCCGGAGCGCTCGGGCCCGTAACCGGAGACCTGGAAGCTGTTCACACCGCCGGTCATGCTGGCAACCTCCGGCTTCCCCGGCGGCGCCGCCGCCTTCGGGTGTCACGGTTCTCCGGCGTCGGCGGGGCCGCCGTCGCCGGCTGGAGCGGGTCGGGGGCGTTCGGGTCCTTCTTGTCGGCCTTCTGGTCCTTGGCCGGGTCCTTGGAGATCTTCGGGGAGGCGATGGTGCCGTCCGTCTTGACCTTCGGCAGGGTCTTCTGCGGCGTGGGCAGCAGCGCCTTCTTCGCGTTGATGTCGCCGTCCTCGGAGACGCCGTACAGCGCGTTGTAGATGTTGCGGACGGCGGGGCCCGAGGCGCCGGAGCCCGTACCACCCTGGGAGATCGTCATGACGATCGAGTAGTCCTTGGTGTACGTGGCGAACCAGGAGGTCGTCTGCTTGCCGTAGACCTCCGCCGTACCCGTCTTGGCGTGCATCGGGATCTTGTCCTGCGGCCAGCCGCCGAACCTCCAGGCGGCCGTACCGCGGGTGGCGACTCCCGCGAGGGCTTCGTCTATCTCGTCGCGCGTCTTCTGCGTCATCGGCAGCCTGCCGTGCGACTTGGGCTTGATCGGCGTGACGGTCTTGCCGTCGGCGCTGATGACGGCCTTGCCGACGGAGGGGTTGTAGAGGGTGCCGCCGTTGGAGATGGCCGAGTAGATGGTGGCCATCTGGATGGGCGTGACGAGCGTGTCGCCCTGGCCGATGGAGTAGTTGACGGAGTCACCGGCGCGCATGCGGTTGCCTTCGAGGCAGTTCTCGTAGGCGATCTTCTCGGCGTAGCTGCCGTTGCGCTTGCCCGTGCGGCACCAGGCGTCCTTGTTGGCCTTCCAGTAGCTCAGCTTCCACTGGCGGTCGGGGACGCGGCCGGTGACCTCGTTGGGCAGGTCGATGCCGGTTTCCTTGCCGAGGCCGAACTGGTGGGCCGTCTTGTAGAACCAGTCGTTGGCGTTCTTCTTCGGCTTGGTGCCGCCGTCGCGCTTCCACTCCTCGTGGGAGAGCCGGTAGAAGACCGTGTCGCAGGAGACCTCCAGGGCGCGGCCGAGGCTGATCGGGCCGTACCCCTTGGACTCGAAGTTCTTGAAGACCTGGCCGCCGATCGAGTACGAGCTGGAGCACTGGTAGGGGCCGTTGAAGGAGTAGCCCGCGTTGACCGCGGCGGCGGTCGGGACGACCTTGAAGATCGAGCCGGGCGCCGACTGGCCCTGAATGGCGCGGTTGAGCAGCGGGTAGTTGGAGCTCTTGCCGGTGAGCCGCGCGTAGTCCTTGGCGGAGATGCCGCCCACCCAGGCGTTCGGGTCGTAGGTGGGGTTGGAGGCCATGGCGACGACGCGGCCGGTCTTGGCCTCCATGACGACCACGGCGCCGGAGTCGGCCTTGTAGTTGGTGCCCGTGTTGCGGTCGTGCTGCTTGCGGGCCTCCTTCATGGCCTCGTTCAGCTGGTACTCGGCGATCCGCTGGACCCGGGAGTCGATGCTGGTGACGAGGTTGTCGCCGGGGTGGGCCGGGTCCGCCTCGGCCTCGCCGATGACCCGGCCGAGGTTGTCGACCTCGTAGCGGGTGACGCCGGCCTTGCCGCGCAGCGCCTTGTCGTACTGGCGCTCCAGCCCCGAGCGGCCGACCTGGTCGGAGCGCAGATACGGCGAGTTGGTGTTCTGCGCCTTCTTGATCTCCTCGTCGGTGACCGGCGAGAGGTAGCCGAGGACCTGGGCCGTGTTGGCCTTGCCCGGGCTCGGGTAGCGGCGCACGGCCTGCGGTTCGGCGGTGATGCCGGGGAAGTCCTCGGCGCGCTCACGGATCTGCAGGGCCTGCTTGGCGGTGGCCTCGTCGGTGATGGGGATGGGCTGGTAGGGCGAGCCGTTCCAGCAGGGCTGCGGCGTCTTGGCGTCGCACAGCCGGACCTTCATCTGGACGTCCTTCGGCGTCATGCCCAGGACCCCGGCGAGCTTGGTGAGGACTTCCTTCCCGTCGTCCTTCATCTTCAGCAGGTCGGTGCGGGAGGCGGAGACCACCAGCCGCGTCTCGTTGTCCGCGATGGCCACGCCGCGCGCGTCCAGGATCGAGCCGCGGACGGCCGGCTGGACGACCTGCTGGACGTGGTTGCCCGACGCCTCCTTGGCGTAGGCGGCGCCCTCACGGATCTGGAGGTACCACAGGCGTCCGCCGAGGGTCAGCAGGAGGGAGAGGACGAGGACCTGGATGACGACGAGCCGGATCTGGACCCGTGAGTTCCTGCCGGTCTCGGGAATGTTGGTCACTGCGGCTGCCTCCCCCTCTCGGTGCGCGTACGAATGTGCGGGTACGAGTGATGAACGCCCGCCCACGAACCGGCGTTCCTACTGGACCGACCCGTTCGGGTGAACTTCGCTGCGTTCACAGCCGCTTGACCCCCTTGATGCGCCCGGCGCGCGCCATCCGTGCCCGGGCGGCCTTCACGCGCAGCCCGTTGCGCTGGCTGCCGATCTTCAGGCCGGTGCCGCCGGAGAGCCAGCCGGAGGAGATGTCCGTGGCCTTGGCGGCGGCCGAGGTGGACTCGGCGAGCGGATCGTTGTCGGCGCGCCGGGCCAGGGCCATGATCCCCGGCACGACGAACGGGGCGAGCAGCAGGTCGTACAGGGCGGCGGTGAACAGCAGGCTGCCGAGGCCCACGTGGCGGGCCGCGGTGTCGCCGACGAGGGCACCGACCCCGGCGTAGAGCAGGGTGGAGCCGACCGCGGCGGCCACCACCACGACCATGGGGCCGGTTGCGGACTTCAGCCGGCCCGTCTCGGGTTTCACCAGGCCCGCGAGGTAGCCGATGACGCACAGCACGAGGGCGTAACGCCCGGCGGCGTGGTCGGCGGGCGGGGCGAGGTCGGCGAGCAGACCCGCGCCGAAGCCGACGAGGGCGCCGCCCACATGGCCGTACACCAGCGCGAGGCCGAGCACGGTGAGCAGCAGCAGGTCGGGTACGGCGCCCGGCAGATGGAGGCGGGCGAGGACGCTCACCTGGATCACCAGGGCGACGACGACCAGGGCGGAGGAGAGCAGGATCCGGTTGACGCGCATGGGGTGACAGCTCCTACTGCTCTTGCTGGTTCTGGCCGTCCACGGGCGCCTCGGGGGACGGCGTCACGGTCACCGTCACCGTCGGCCTGGGGGTCGGCTTGGGCTTGGGCGGGAGCACCGTGTCACGCGGGTCCTTCTTCGGGGCCTCGACGACGACACCGACGATGTCGAGCTTGGTGAAACCGGCGTACGGCGTGACGTACAGCGTGCGGGTCAGGCCACCGCCGGAGGGGTCCACGCGGGACACCACGCCGACGGGCACGCCGGGCACGAACGGCCGGTCGGCCTGCGAGCCGAAGGTGACCAGGCGGTCGCCCTTCTTCACCTCGGCCTTGCCGTTGAGGAGTTCGACGCGCAGCGGGCGGTCGCCCTGCCCGGAGGCGAAGCCGAGCTCGTCGCCGGACTCCATGCGGGTGCCGACGGTGAAGTCGGGGTCGCTGGCCAGCAGGACCGTCGCGGTGTTGGGCCCGACGGTGGTGACGCGGCCGACGAGCCCGTCCCCGTTCAGGACGGTCATGTCGCGCTTGATGCCGTCGTTGGCGCCGACGTCGATGGTGATGGTCCAGGAGAAGCCCTGCGCGGCTCCGATGGCGATGACCTCGGCGCCCTTGATGCCGTACTGGCCCTGGCCTGCGATCTTCAGCATCTTGTCGAGCTGCTTGAGGCGGCTGCGGCTGCGGTCGTCGCTGCCGAGCCGGGCCTTCAGGGCCGCGTTCTCCTCTTCCAGCGCGGCGAGCCGGTCATGCCGGTCCCCCGAGTCGCGTATGGCGGAGACCGCGTTGCCGACCGGGTCGACCGCGGCCGAGACGCCGCTCTCGATCGGGCCGAAGACCGTCGCCGCACCCTGCCGGGCACCGTCGACGGGCGAGTCCTCCCCACCGCGGATGTCCACCGTGATCAACGCGAACGCGACGGCGATCAGCAGCACCAGGAGCAGCCGGCTCTCTCGTGTGTCCCTCACGTGCGGCGGCCGTGCCCTTCCTCATCGGAATTCGGGAAGCCCCAGGGAAACCCGAGGGGCTGCTTTTGTGGGAGCTTATGCATCTGTATCAACGATCCGCCGCACGAGAGGAGATCGTCCCGTACGGCGGAATCGAAGAGTTATGTCATCTGCGCGGCTGGGCGTCCAGCACCTGCTGGAGCGCCTCGAACTCCTCGACGCACTTTCCGGATCCGAGAGCCACACTGTCGAGCGGGTCCTCGGCGATGTGGATCGGCATGCCGGTCTCCCGGCGCAGCCGCTCGTCGAGACCCCGCAGCAGCGCCCCGCCACCGGTCAGAACGATTCCTCGGTCCATGATGTCGCCGGACAGCTCCGGCGGACACTTGTCGAGGGTCGTCTTGACGGCGTCGACGATCGCGTTGACCGGCTCCTCGATCGCCTTGCGGACTTCGGCCGCCGAGATGTCCACGGTCTTCGGCAGTCCGGACACGAGGTCCCGGCCGCGGATTTCAGTGTGCTCGTCGGAATCGAGGTCGTACGCCGAACCGATCGTGATCTTGATCTGCTCGGCCGTGCGCTCACCCAGCAGGAGGGAGTACTCCTTCTTGATGTGCTGGATGATCGCGTTGTCCAGCTCGTCGCCCGCGACACGGATGGACTGGGCGGTGACGATGCCGCCGAGGGAGATGACCGCGACCTCCGTGGTGCCGCCGCCGATGTCGACCACCATGTTGCCCGTGGCCTCGTGGACCGGCAGGCCGGAGCCGATGGCCGCGGCCATGGGCTCCTCGATGATGTGCACCTGACGGGCGCCGGCCTGGGACGACGCCTCGATGACGGCGCGGCGCTCGACGCCCGTGATGCCCGAGGGCACACAGACGACGACCCGCGGACGAGCCAGATACCGCCGCTTGTGGATCTTCAGGATGAAGTAGCGGAGCATCCGCTCGGTGATCTCGAAGTCGGCGATCACGCCGTCCTTCAGTGGACGTACGGCAACGATGTTGCCGGGCGTGCGCCCGATCATCTTCTTCGCTTCGGCACCGACCGCGAGGATGCCACCGGTGTTGGTGTTGATCGCGACGACGGACGGCTCGTTGAGTACGATCCCGCGACCCCTGACGTACACCAGCGTGTTGGCGGTCCCGAGGTCGACAGCCATGTCACGGCCGATGAACGACATTGAGTTCCCCATCAGGATTCGTCTGGCCTTCCCACTAGCTTTTGAGGGCTTTTCAGGTAGGCAAAGGTGGGTGCTGTGACGTGAAGGCTTCCATCGTAGACGCGCCTTCGCGAACACTGCGGGAGGGTCTCCGCCATTGTCAGCAGATGCCGGCCGCATTCGCTTCTGGAGACGGGCGTTCGGGCCCCATCGTTCCCTCGATCGCCACGCATATGCCGCAAAGTCCGGGGGCGCGCCCCCCAGACTCTGCCGTATGTGCTGGTGAGGTGCGGACGCTACGCCCGGCCGGGGAAGAAAATCTTCACTTCGCGCTCGGCGGACTCCTCGGAGTCGGAGGCGTGGATCAGGTTCTCCCGGACGATGACGCCGTAGTCGCCGCGGATGGAGCCGGGGGCGGCGGCGATCGGGTCGGTGGGGCCGGCGAGCGCGCGCAGCCCCTCGATGACCCGCTCACCCTCGACGATCAGCGCCACGACCGGACCGGACGCCATGAACTCCACCAGCGGCTCGTAGAAGGGCTTGCCCTTGTGCTCGCCGTAGTGCTGCTCCAGCGTGTCCTGGTCCAGGGTGCGCAGCTCCAGCGCGGTGATCTGCCAGCCCGCCTTGCGCTCGATGCGGCTGATGATCTCGCCGGTCAGGCCACGACGGACGGCGTCGGGCTTGAGGAGGACGAGGGTGCGCTGGCTCACGACGGGCTCCTTAGAGGTGAAGGTCTTGCGGTGGGACGAGGTTACCCGGCGTGTCGGGGCGCCTGTTACGCAGCGTCAGGTGTGGACGAGCTCGCCCGGTCCGCGAATCTCGCCTTCGCCTCGTCGACCTTCCGCCCGTAGTGGACGGACGCCCACCACAGGGCCGCGAAGATCGCGCCCAGGAAGTACATGGTCGGCACGATGAACCCCGACGCGATGAGCGCGATCTGCAGCGCCCAGCCGAGGGCGACCCCGCCCGGGCGCGTCACCAGACCGCACAGCACCAGGCACAGGAACATCGCGATGCCGCTGACCGTCCACACGGTCGTCATGGACAGGTCCGGGTCCTTCATGGCGACCAGACCGGCGAACCCGATGACGAAGAACTCGCCGATCAGCGTCGAAGAACAGAGCGTGCGCACAGGACTCAGCCTCTCCCCAGGAGCAGTCGGGCCTCGCCGACGGTGATGACGGAACCGGTGACGAGCACACCACCGCCCGCGAACTCGCCTTCCTCCTCGGCCAGTGTGATGGCGGCCTCCAGCGCGTCCGGCAGCCGCGGCTCGACCTGGACGCGCTCCTCGCCGAACACCTCCACGGCGATACCGGCGAGCTCGTCGGCGTCCATCGCGCGGTGGCTCGAGTTCTGCGTGACCACGACCTCGGCGAACACCGGCTCGAAGGCCTCCAGCAGCCCCCGCACGTTCTTGTCGCCGCTCGCGCCGACCACCCCGATGAGACGGCTGAACTGGAACGCCTCCCCGATCGCCTCGGCCGCCGCCCGGGCACCCGCCGGGTTGTGTGCGGCGTCCAGCACCACCGTCGGCGAACGGCGCACCACCTCCAGCCGGCCCGGCGACGCCACGGCGGCGAAAGCCTTGCGGACGGTGTCCAGGTCCAGCGCGTCGGCGCGCTGCGCACCGACGCCGAAGAACGCTTCGACGGCGGCGAGCGCTACGGCCGCGTTGTGCGCCTGGTGCGCGCCGTGCAGCGGCAGGTACACCTCGGGGTACTCGCCGCCGAGCCCGCGCAGTGTCACCAGCTGCCCGCCGACGGCCACCTGCCGCTCCACGACGCCGAACTCCAGCCCCTCCCGGGCCACGGTCGCGTCCACCTCGACGGCCTTCTTCAGCAGCACCTGCGCCGCGTCGACCGGCTGCTGCGCCATGATGACCGTCGCACCCTGCTTGATGATGCCGGCCTTCTCCGTGGCGATCTCGGCGTGCGTGGTGCCGAGCCGGTCGGTGTGGTCGAGGTCTATGGGCGTGACGACGGCGACGTCCCCGTCGATCACGTTCGTGGCGTCCCAGGAGCCGCCCATGCCGACCTCGACGACGGCCACGTCCACGGGGGCGTCGGCGAACGCCGCGTACGCCATGCCGGTGAGCACCTCGAAGAACGACAGCCGGTATTCCTGGGAGGCGTCGACCATCTCCACGTACGGCTTGATGTCCTGGTACGTCTCGATGAACCGCTCGGGCGCGATGGGGGCGCCGTCGAGGCTGATGCGTTCGGTGATCGACTGCACGTGGGGCGAGGTATAGCGGCCGGTGCGCAGCTCGAAGGCGCCGAGCAGGGCCTCGATCATGCGGGCCGTGGAGGTCTTGCCGTTCGTCCCCGTGATGTGGATCGACGGGTACGACCGCTGCGGCTCCCCCAGGACGTCCATCAGCGCGGCGATACGGCTGACGGAGGGCTCCAGCTTGGTCTCGCCCCACCGGGTCGCGAGCTCGGTCTCGACCTCGCGCAGGGCCTTGTCGACCTCGGGGTCGGCGGGGCGCGTCGGGATGTCGGCGTCGGGCGGGCCGCCCTGGGTGCGCAGGGTTCGGCTGCCGGCTTCGATGACCGCGAGGTCGGGGTCGCGGGTGGTTTCCTCCGCGATGATCTCGTCGAAGCTGTCGAGGGGGTCGGGCTGGTCGTCGGCGTTGTGGTCTGGAGGGAGCTCGCTCACGGGGCCAGTCTACGGACGGGCGGTGACATCGGTCGGGGGTGGTTTCTGTCGTCGTGTGTCTGCGGGTCGTATGTGCCTTGTCGCGCAGTTCCCCGCGCCCCCAAAAAAAGCGGGTACGTGTCCCTGAGCCACGTCTGAGGCCCCCGGGCCTGACTCGGCTCCGGGGGCCTCACACTCAGCACGTGCCCTTACCCCTGCGGCAGGCGCTCCAGCTGGGACTGGATGCGGGTGATGTCCTCCTCCGCCTTGGCGAGGCGGGTGCGGATCTTGTCGACGACGTGGTCGGGGGCCTTCGCCAGGAACGCCTCGTTGCCGAGCTTGGCGTTCGCCTGGGCCTTCTCCTTCTCGGCCGCCGCGAGGTCCTTGGCCAGGCGCTTGCGCTCCGCCGCCACGTCGATCGTGCCCGACAGGTCGAGCGCGACCTCGGCGCCGGCGACCGGGAGGGTGGCCGTGGCCGTGAAGGCGTCGCCCTCCGGCTGGAGGCGGAGCAGCTGGCGGATGGCCGCCTCGTGGGGCGCGAACCTCGTGCCGTCCAGGGTCAACCGGGCCGGGACACGCTGGCCGGGCTGGAGGCCCTGGTCGGCGCGGAAGCGGCGGACCTCGGTGATGACCGACTGGAGGGACTCGATCTCGCGCTCGGCGTCGGCGTCCCGGAAGCCGCTGTCCGTCGGCCAGTCGGCGATGACGACCGACTCGCCACCGGTGAGCGTGGTCCAGAGGGTCTCGGTGACGAACGGAACCACCGGGTGCAGCAGCTTCAGCGTGACGTCGAGGACCTCGCCGAGGACACGCTTGGAGACCTCGGCCGCCTCGCCGCCCGCCTGGAACGTCGTCTTGGACAGCTCGACGTACCAGTCGAAGACCTCGTCCCACGCGAAGTGGAACAGGGCGTCGGAGAGCTTGGCGAACTGGTAGTCCTCGTAGAACGCGTCGACCTCGGCGACCACCGAGTTGAGGCGGGAGAGGATCCAGCGGTCGGTCGCCGACATCTTCGAGACGTCCGGCAGCGGACCCTCGATCGTCGCGCCGTTCATCATCGCGAAGCGCGTCGCGTTCCAGATCTTGTTGGCGAAGTTCCGGGAGCCCTGGACCCAGTCCTCGCCGATCGGGACGTCGACGCCCGGGTTGGCGCCACGGGCGAGGGTGAAGCGGAGGGCGTCGCTGCCGTACTTGTCCATCCAGTCCAGCGGGTTGACCGCGTTGCCGAAGGACTTCGACATCTTCTTGCCGAACTGGTCGCGGACCATGCCGTGCAGGGCGATGGTGTGGAACGGCGGGGTGCCGTCCATCGCGTACAGGCCGAACATCATCATCCGGGCGACCCAGAAGAAGAGGATGTCGTAGCCGGTGACCAGGACGGAGTTCGGGTAGAACTTCGCGAGCGACTCGGTCTGTTCGGGCCAGCCGAGCGTGGAGAACGGCCACAGGCCGGAGGAGAACCAGGTGTCGAGGACGTCGGTGTCCTGACGCCAGCCCTCGCCGCTCGGCGGCTCCTCGTCGGGGCCGACGCAGACGACCTCGCCGTTCGGGCCGTACCAAACCGGGATGCGGTGGCCCCACCACAACTGCCGCGAGATGCACCAGTCGTGGAGGTTGTCGACCCAGTCGAAGTAGCGCTTCTCCATCTCCTGCGGATGGATCTTGACCTTGCCGTCGCGGACCGCGTCACCGGCGGCCTTCGCGAGCGGACCGACCTTGACCCACCACTGCATGGACAGCCGCGGCTCGATGGTGGTCTTGCAGCGCGAGCAGTGGCCGACGGAGTGGACGTACGGCCGCTTCTCCGCGACGATCCGGCCCTCCGCGCGCAGCGCGGCGACGATCGCCGAGCGGGCCTCCAGGCGGTCCAGGCCCTGGAACGGGCCGTGGGCGGTGATGACCGCGTGCTCGTCCATGATCGTCAGGGCCGGGAGGCCGTGGCGCTGACCGATCTCGAAGTCGTTGGGGTCGTGCGCCGGGGTCACCTTGACGGCGCCCGTGCCGAACTCGGGGTCGACGTGCTCGTCCGCGACGACCGGGATGGAGCGGTCGGTCAGCGGCAGCTTGACCAGCTTGCCGACCAGGTGCTTGTAGCGCTCGTCCTCCGGGTGAACGGCGACGGCCGTGTCACCGAGCATCGTCTCGGCGCGGGTGGTGGCGACGACGATGGTGTCGTCCCCGTCGCCGTACTTCATGGAGACGAGCTCGCCGTCGTCGTCCTGGTACTCGACCTCGATGTCCGAGATGGCCGTCAGACAGCGGGGGCACCAGTTGATGATGCGCTCGGCGCGGTAGATCAGCTCGTCGTCGTAGAGACGCTTGAAGATGGTCTGGACGGCCTGGGACAGGCCCTCGTCCATCGTGAAGCGCTCGCGCGACCAGGCGACGCCGTCGCCCAACCGCCGCATCTGGCCGCTGATCTGGCCGCCGGACTCGCCCTTCCACTGCCAGACCCGCTCGACGAACGTCTCACGGCCCAGGTCGTGGCGGGACTTGCCCTCCTTGGCGAGCTCCCGCTCGACGACGTTCTGCGTGGCGATGCCGGCGTGGTCCATGCCCGGCTGCCACAGCGTCTCGTAGCCCTGCATGCGCTTGCGGCGGGTCAGGGCGTCGATGAGCGTGTGCTCGAAGGCGTGCCCCAGGTGGAGCGAGCCCGTGACGTTCGGCGGCGGGATGACGATGGTGTACGGCGGCTTATCGCTCTTCTCGTCCGCCTCGAAGTAACCCCGCTCCACCCAGCGCTCGTACAGCGGCCCCTCTACGTCGGCCGGCGCGTACTGGGTCGGCAGGTCGGTGCTGGGCGCTGGTGGCTGCTGCTGAGCGTTCTCGGTCACGGGGGTCAGTTTAGAGGTGTCACCGGCCCGTCCCGAAACGCGTTTCCTTTGTAACGGTGGCGGCCCCGATGCCATGCACACGGCGGGTCTGCGCCAGGATGTCCGGAACACATAAGCATCTGGAGGGGAACCCAGAACATGAGCTACAACCAGCCGGGCCCGTACGGCGGGCAGCCCCAGCAGCCCGGTCCGTACGGCCAGCCCGGCCCGTACGGCCAGCCGCCGCAGGCGCCCCAGCCCGGCTACGGCTACCCCCAGCAGGCCCCTCCGCCCCAGCCCGGCTACGGCTATCCCCAGCAGCCCCCGCAGGGCGTCCCGCCCCAGCAGGCCCCGTACGGCCAGCAGCCCCCGTACGGCCAGCAGCCGCAGCCGCCCTACGGCCAGGCCCCCTACGGCGCGCCCCAGCCCCCGGCGCCGGGCGGCGGCAAGAAGAAGACCGGCCTGATCATCGGCGCGGTCGCGGTCGTGGCGGCCATCGGCGTGGGTGCGTACCTCGTGATCGGCGGGGGTGGTGGCGCGGGCGCCCTGGAGGACGACGGGCCGCACAAGCTGGCTACGCCGGCGACCGTGCTCAGCGAGTACAAGCGCACCACGGACGACGGAGCGACCGCCGGCACGGAAACGACGGCGGAGCTGGAGAAGAGCGGCGTCAAGAACGCCAAGTCCGCGACCGGCCTCTACTCCACGGTGGACCTGAGCGACTACGACCCGAACGATCCGGCGTCCGCGGGGAAGATGGCAACGGCCAAGACTCTCTCGGTGGCCGGCGCCTACGGTGAGATCTCCGACCCGGAGGCGACGCTGGACCTGTTCTTCGCCAACTTCAAGAAGTCGGCCGACAAGGAGTCCGCCACCGGATCCGGCAAGCCCGAGCTGGTCGGCGAGCCCGAGGCCGCGGACCTGGACGGCGCGGTCATGAAGTGCCAGTCGGTCAAGGGGCAGGACCGGCTGACCAAGAAGGAGAAGACCAACTGGTTCTGCGCGTGGGCCGACTACAGCACCATCGCCATCGTGTCGCCGGGTGACGCGGCACAGGGCGTCACCAAGGACGTGGCGATCGACCTCACCACCAAGGTCCGCCCAGAGGTCCGCGTCAAGGCCTGACGACGCCGAAGCCACAAAGGGAAGGGCCCCGGTCATCGACCGGGGCCCTTCCCTTCACGTCTGTGTCACGCCGTCTTCTGCTCCCCCGGCCCCCGCCCCCGCGCATCCCGCGGGATCAGCGTCGGGTTGACGTTCGACTGGACGACGTCCGCCGTGATGACGACCCGGGCCACGTCCTTGCGGGACGGGACCTCGTACATCACGCCCTGGAGGACTTCCTCCATGATGGCGCGCAGCCCGCGCGCGCCGGTCTGGCGGAGGATGGCCTGGTCGGCGATCGCCTCGAGGGCCTCGCGCTCGAAGTCCAGCTCCACGCCGTCGAGTTCGAAGAGGCGCTGGTACTGCTTGACGAGCGCGTTGCGCGGCTCGACCAGGATCTGGAGCAGGGCCTCGCGGTCGAGGTTGTGGACCGAGGTGATGACCGGCAGGCGGCCGATGAACTCGGGGATCATGCCGAACTTGACCAGGTCCTCCGGCATGACCTCCTGGAACTGGTCCTTGGACTCCATCTCGCGCTTGGAGCGGATCTGCGCGCCGAAGCCGATGCCCTTGGCGCCGGCGCGGGACTCGATGATCTTCTCAAGACCGGCGAAGGCGCCGCCCACGATGAACAGCACGTTCGTCGTGTCGATCTGGATGAACTCCTGGTGGGGGTGCTTGCGGCCGCCCTGCGGCGGGACCGAGGCCGTGGTGCCCTCCAGGATCTTCAGCAGGGCCTGCTGAACACCCTCGCCCGAGACGTCGCGCGTGATGGAGGGGTTTTCACTCTTCCTCGCGACCTTGTCGATCTCGTCGATGTAGATGATCCCGGTCTCGGCCTTCTTGACGTCGTAGTCGGCCGCCTGGATCAGCTTGAGCAGGATGTTCTCGACGTCCTCGCCGACGTAACCGGCCTCCGTGAGGGCCGTGGCGTCGGCGATCGCGAAGGGGACGTTCAGCATGCGCGCGAGGGTCTGGGCGAGGAGGGTCTTGCCGGAGCCCGTGGGGCCGAGGAGGAGGATGTTGGACTTCGCCAACTCGATGGCGTCGTCACGGCCGTTCGCCCCGCCGTTCTCGCCGGCCTGGACGCGCTTGTAGTGGTTGTAGACCGCTACGGAGAGGGCCTTCTTGGCGGCCTCCTGGCCGACCACGTAGCCCTCGAGGAACTCGTAGATCTCGCGGGGCTTCGGGAGTTCCTCCCAGCGGACCTCACTGGTCTCCGCGAGCTCTTCCTCGATGATCTCGTTGCAGAGATCGATGCACTCGTCGCAGATGTACACACCGGGCCCTGCGATGAGCTTCTTGACCTGCTTCTGGCTCTTGCCACAGAACGAGCACTTGAGCAGATCGCCGCCGTCACCGATGCGTGCCACGGTGTGCTTCCCCTTCGCCTGGGAGACTCCTGGACGTCGACGTCCAGCGGACTCCTGGTGCTGCCTTATGTCCGACGGTACCTTGCCGGGCCCCCCGTTCGGGCCCCCCTTGGCGCGGTTCGCTTTGACGTGAACCGAGCCAAACCGTGCCAAGGGGCGGCAGACGTTACAGCCTCTCGCCTCAACGCAGGCTCGAGTTGTCCATCTTCCGGGTGGTGATGATCTGGTCGATCAGGCCGTAGCTCAGCGCGTCCTCGGCCGTGAGGATCTTGTCGCGCTCGATGTCCTCGCGGATCTTCTCGACCGGCGTGGTGGAGTGCTTGGCCAGCATCTCCTCCAGCTGCGAGCGCATCCGGAGGATCTCGTTCGCGGCGATCTCCAGGTCGGAGACCTGACCGCGGCCGGTCTCGCTGTACGGCTGGTGGATCAGCACGCGCGCGTTCGGCAGGGCCATGCGCTTGCCCGGCGTACCGGCGGCCAGCAGGACGGCGGCGGCGGAGGCGGCCTGGCCCATGCAGACCGTCTGGATGTCCGGCTTCACGTACTGCATCGTGTCGTAGATCGCCGTGAGCGCCGTGAAGGAGCCGCCGGGGCTGTTGATGTAGACCGAGATGTCACGGTCGGGGTCCATCGACTCAAGGCACAGCAGCTGCGCCATGACGTCGTTGGCGGAGGCGTCGTCGATCTGGACGCCGAGGAAGATCACGCGCTCCTCGAAGAGCTTCGCGTACGGGTCGTACTCGCGGATGCCCTGGGAGGTGCGCTCGACGAAGCGGGGGATGACGTAGCGGGACTCGGCCTGCGGGCCGGTGTAGCGGCCCTGCGAGGCGTTCATGTCCTGCACGGCGTGCATACGGTCGTAGATCCCACTGCCGGGGAACTGGTTCACGGTGTCTCCTGAAAAGGGCTGAGGCGGTCGGCTGGGGCTGTCTGGGGTCGCTGGGGCCCGGGAGGGCTCCGTGGGCCTCACGGGGCGCCACAGGCCCCGTGGGGACCGCTCAGGCCCCGGTGCCGCCGCCGCCCGGCATACCGGCGGCCGTGGGAATCACGTCGTCGATGAGGCCGTACTCCTTGGCCTCGAAGGCGTCGAACCAGCGGTCGCGGTCCGAGTCGCGGGTGATCTGCTCGACCGACTGCCCCGTGTGCTGGGACGTGAGCTCGGCCATGCGCTTCTTGGTGTGCAGCAGCCGCTCGGCGTGGATCTTGATGTCCGAGGCCGAGCCGGCGAGGCCGGCGGAGGGCTGGTGGATCAGGATCTCGGCGTTCGGCAGCGCGAAGCGCTTGCCGGGGGTGCCGGCGCTGAGCAGGAACTGACCCATCGAGGCCGCGAGGCCCATGGCGATGGTGACCACGTCGTTCTTGATGAACTGCATGGTGTCGTAGATCGCCATGCCGGCCGTGATGGAACCGCCGGGGCTGTTGATGTACAGGTAGATGTCCTTGTCCGGGTCGGCGGCAAGGAGCAGCAGCTGCGCGGTGATCTTGTTCGCGATGTCGTCGTCGACCGGCTGGCCGAGGAAGATGATCCGCTCGTTGAGCAGCCGGTTGTAGACCTGGTCGCCGAGGCCGCCACCGATAGAGGGCTCGCCGGCGGCTGAGGGCATCAGATTCGTCACGTATCCACCTGCTCGTCTTTACGACGGCGCCGGGCCGTCTCACGTTTCCCTAGGGGCTAGGAGCCGTTCGGGGACTCCACTGCCCTCGTATTCATGGACCCTAACGCGCGGGTCCCTTCGGGGAATCCCGGAGATGGGAGTGTTCGCCGGGGGCGTAGCGCCGCGCGGCTTCGGCGGGGTGGTTCCGTCCATCGGCGGCTGCGGGCGCGTCGTGGTCGCTCGCGCAGTTCCCCGGGCCCCTGAGTGCGCTGCACCCCTGGAGTGCAAGAAGGCCCTGGGGCGCGCCCCAGGGCCTTCTCACGGACTCACGGCAACCGGGGCTCAGCCCTCGGTCTTCTCCTCGGCGGACTCGGCCGGGGTCTCCTCGGCGGAGGCCTCGGCGGACTCGGTCTCGTCCTCTTCGTCGTCGAGGTCGATGATCTCGCCGTTGGTGTCCTTGACCGTGGCCTTCTCGACCACGACGGCCAGGGCCTTGCCGCGGGCGACCTCGCCGACCAGGAGCGGAACCTGGCCGCCCTCGACGACCGCCTGGGCGAACTGGTCGGGGGACATGCCGGAGGAGGCCGCACGGCGCATGAGGTGCTCGGTGAGCTCCTCCTGGTTGACGTTCAGCTTCTCCTGCTTGACGAGCTCGTCGAGCACGAACTGGGTCTTGATGCCCTTGACCGCGGCCTCACGGGTCTCGGTCTCGAACTCCTCCTCGCTCTTGCCCTGGATCTCCAGGTACTTCGCGAGGTCGAGGCCCATCTGGCCGAGCTGGTGGTGCTCGAGGTTGTGCTTGCGCGTGTTGACCTCGTCCTCGAGCAGCTTCTCGGGGACGGGGACCTCGACCAGCTCGAGCAGCTTCTCCAGGACACGCTCCTGGGCCTGCGTGGCCTGGTCGTACTGCTTCATGTTCTCGAGGCGCTTGCGGCTGTCCGCGCGCAGCTCCTCGATGGTGTCGAACTCGGAGGCGAGCTGCGCGAACTCGTCGTCCAGCTCGGGCAGTTCACGCTTGGCGACCTGGGTGACCTTGACGGTGACCTCGGCCTCCTTGCCGGCGGCCGAGCCGCCCTTCAGCTCGGAGGTGAAGGTGGCCTCGCCACCGGCCTCCAGGCCCTTCACGGCGTCGTCGATGCCGTCCAGCAGCTCGCCGGAGCCGATGGTGTAGGAGACGCCGTCGGCGACGCCGTCCTCCAGGACCTCGCCGTCGACCTTGGCCTGCAGGTCGATCGTCACGACGTCGCCGTCCTCGGCGGCACGCTCGACCGGGGCGGTGGAGGCGAAGCGCCACCCGCGCACCGCCCGTAGCTGTCGGCCGAGAGTCCGAGCTCTCCCGTG
>NZ_JBEOXI010000086.1:0-30030 GCF_040296465.1 Streptomyces sp. NPDC002130 | reverse complement strand
CTTTCAACGCCGGTGAGCGGGGCCTGGCGCGTGGAGCTGCAAGGCGGAGGAGGGAGTCGACGCGGAGCGTCGGTGACCGACGACAACGCCGCAGATGCGCGTGCCAGGCCCCGCGTCTGTGGGCTGATCCAAACGACAGGCCCTAGTTCTGGAGGTCGGCCAGCCGTCCGGTGGCCGGGCGTTCGCGCCACATCCGCAGGGCGATGTCGACCATCGAGATCCGCACCAGCCCGGGGACCGCGTCCAGGTCGTGCCAGGCGGCGAGGTCGGTGGAGCCGTTCACCTCGTTGCGCAGTTCGCCGCCGGTGATCCGGCCCTCGTAGACGAACCGGACGCCGTGATGGTCGACGGCGGGTCCGAAGCCGTTGCGGAAGACGCGGCGCGAGGAGTTCACGCCGAGCAGCCCGGTCACCTCGATGCGGTACCCGGTCTCCTCCTCCACCTCCCGCCGGACGGTGTCGTACGGATCCTCGCCGTGCTCCATGCCGCCGCCGGGCACGACCCACTCGGGCGTGCCGTCCCAGGCGGGCGAGCGGGCGAGGAGGATCTGTCCGTCGCGGACGCATATGGCGTAGGCCGCCACCCTCAACTTCTGTCGCACTCCGGGACGTTAACCGATTTCTTCGCCACCTTCGGGACTGATGTCCACAAATCGCATCGCGGGTTTTCCCCATACATCCATCTCGTTTCGGTCAACACTCCCCAAAGGACTTCACCTTGCGTAAGGCTGTGCGATCGTCCGGGCTTGCCGTTCGGACCATCTGCGACCAGGACCGATCGGGCCTCGGTCGCTTCCCGCTCGTTCCTTTACCTACAAGGGATGCCGATGACCCCTCCCACCCCGCGCGATCAGATATCGGGCCCGAGACGTGTGGCACGCATCGCCGTGGCCGCCGGTCTCGTCGCCGCGCTCTCCGCGGCCGGGCCGATCCCGCTGGCTTTCTCCGCCGACGGGCCCGGCGCGGACGCCCCGGCCGACCCGAGCGTCAAGTCCGCGCACGCCAAGCTCGGTTCGGACGACGCCGATCTGCTCGCGGAGGCCAAGGCCGACGGTGACAAGTCCGTCACGATGATGATCGCCACCGCGCCCGGGAAGACCGAGCAGGTCGCCGGGCAGCTGGACGCGGTCAAGGGCGGCTCGGTGGGCCGGGCCGACGACAAGCTGGGCTACGTCCGGGCCACCGTCCCGACCGCCAAGGCGGACTCGGCGATCGCCGCCGCCGCGAAGCTGTCCTCCGTGCACGGCATCGACCTGCGCGAGGAGATCCCGCTGGACGACCCGACGCCGAGCGCGGACACCACCAAGGGTGCCAAGGCCGCGAAGGGCACGTACCCGGCACCGGGGAAGAAGACCCCGGCCGAGAACCCGTACAACCCGTCGTTCGAGACGGGCGCGGTCGACTTCGTCGAGGACCACCCGAAGGCCGACGGACGCGGTGTCACCATCGGCATCCTGGACTCCGGCGTGGACCTCGGCCACCCGGCGCTGCAGAAGACGACGACCGGTGAGCGGAAGATCGTCGACTGGGTGACGGCGACCGACCCGATCATCGACAACGACAACACCTGGCGCCCGATGGTCTCGGCCGTGTCCGGCCCGGCCTTCACCTACCAGGGCCAGTCGTACAAGGCGCCGGCGGGCTCCTACGCCGTCAGCCTCTTCAAGGAGTCCTACACGGCCGGCGGCGACGCCAAGGGTGACGCCAACCGCGACGGCGACACCACCGACGCCTGGGGCGTGCTGTACGACGCCAAGGCCGGCACGGTCCGGGTCGACCTGAACAACAACAACGACTTCGCCGACGACGCCCCGATGAAGCCGTACAAGGACGGCCACCAGGTCGGGTACTTCGGCACCGACGACCCGAAGACCGACGTCGCCGAGCGGCAGCCGTTCGTCGTGGAGATCCGCAAGGACGTCCCGATGGACCCGCTGGGCGGCACCTGGGTCGGCAAGAAGTCCGACTTCGTCAACATCGGCGTCATCGAGTCCGAGCACGGCACGCACGTCGCCGGCATCACCGCCGCCAACGGCCTGTTCGGCGGGAAGATGGACGGTGCCGCTCCGGGCGCCAAGCTGGTCTCCTCGCGCGCCTGCACCTGGTCCGGCGGCTGCACCAACGTGGCGCTCACCGAGGGCATGATCGACCTCGTCACCAAGCGCGGTGTCGACATCGTCAACATGTCCATCGGCGGCCTGCCGGCGCTGAACGACGGCAACAACGCGCGCGCCGAGCTGTACACGCGGCTCATCGACACCTACGGCGTCCAGCTGGTGATCTCCGCGGGCAACTCCGGCCCCGGCGCCAACACCATCGGCGACCCGGCCCTGGCCGAGAAGGTCATCTCGGTCGGCGCGTCCGTCTCCAAGGAGACCTGGGCCGCCAACTACGGCTCCGTCGTGGAGAAGAAGTACGCGATGATGCCGTTCTCCTCGCGCGGCCCGCGTGAGGACGGCGGCTTCACGCCGACCCTGGTCGCCCCGGGTGCCGCGATCAACACCACCCAGACCTGGCTGCCGGGCTCCCCGGTCGCCGAGGCGGGCTACTCCCTGCCGGCCGGCTACTCGATGCTCCAGGGCACCTCGATGGCCTCCCCGCAGGCCGCCGGTGCCGCGGCGCTGCTGATCTCGGCCGCCAAGCAGAAGAAGATCGACCTCACGCCGGCGACCCTGCGCACGGCCCTCACCTCCACCGCCGACCACATCAAGGGTGTGCAGGCGTACGAGGAGGGCGTGGGCCTCATGAACATCCCCGACGCCTGGGACGCCATCCGCGACGACGCCACGTCGCACGCGTACACGGTCAAGGCGCCGGTCGACACCGCGATCGACCAGTTCCTGAAGACCCCGGGCTTCGGCACGGGCCTGTACGACCGTGAGGGCGGCCTGAAGGCCGGGCAGAAGAAGACGTACGAGATCACCCTGACCCGTACGTCCGGCGCCGACAAGGCGATCCGGCACGAGCTGCACTTCGAGAACAACGCGGGCGGCACGTTCCGCATCGTCGGCTCCGACGAGGTGAAGCTGCCGCTGAACCAGCCGGTGACCGTCAAGGTCCAGGCCGCGCCGAAGTCCGCGGGCATCAAGAGCGCGATCCTCGAGGTCGACGACCCGAAGACCGAGGGCATCGACGAGCAGGTCCTCAGCACGGTCGTCGTCGCCGCGCCGCTGAAGCACACCTTCTCCGCGTCGGACTCGGTGCAGCGCAACAGCACCCAGCACTACTTCGTCACGGTCCCCGAGGGCGCCAAGGCCCTCGAGGTCGCGATGAGCGGGCTGAAGGACAAGAGCCAGACCCGGTTCATCTCCATCCACCCGCACGGCGTCCCGTCCGACCCGGCGTCGACGATCAACTGCTACCCGAACTACAGCAACCCGGCCAACACCTGCCGCCCGGACGTGCGTTCCTACGCGAACCCGCAGGCCGGCGTCTGGGAGATCGAGGTCGAGTCGCGCCGTACGTCGCCGCTGCTCGACAACCCGTACAAGCTGGACGTCGCCGTCCTCGGTGCGGCCTTCGACCCGGAGACCGTGACCGTGCCCGAGGCGAAGGTCGGCACCCCGGCCGCCGCCTCCTGGAAGGTGACGAACGGCTTCGCCGCGCTCGACGGCAAGCTGGTGGGCGGCCCGCTGGGCTCGGCCAAAGCGACCCGCCCCTCGATCAAGCAGGGCGAGACGCAGACCACGACGGTCGAGGTGCCCGCGGGCGCGAAGTCGCTGGACGTGGCGATCGGCGGGGTCTCGGACAACGCCGCGGACCTGGACCTCGCCGTGTACGACGCGTCGGGCACGCAGGTCGGCAGCTCCGCCGACGGTGACTCGGAGGAGTCGGTCTCCATCCCCTCCCCGGCCGCCGGGAAGTACTCGATCGAGGTCGTCGGCTACTCGGTGCCGGCCGGCACCACGGAGTACGACTACCAGGACGTGTTCTTCTCCCCCTCCCTCGGCAGCGTCAGCGTCGACGGGTCGGCGCCGGTGAAGCTCGGCACGGGCGACTCCGCGACGGTCTCGGGCAGCGCCACCGCCGCGGCGGCCGCTCCCGAGGGGCGTGAGTTCTTCGGCCAGGTCCAGCTGGTCAACGCGCGCGGCACGGTCGCGGGCCTGGGCAGCGTGAAGATCGAGAAGGTTCTGCCGTAGCGGTATCGCGGCAACGGTGGGGCGGGCGTCCGTACGGGCGCCCGCCCCTCTTGCTGCTCCTCACGAGCACGGGAGGGTGCGTGAGTCGGGCAGCGCGTCGGTGATCCACGCCCGGTCGCGGGCGATCTCCTTCTCCCCGATCGCCCACAGGTCCGGGTGGGCCCGCTCGCCGGAGATACCCACGAGCATGTGTTCACCGGCCCGGAGCGAGGGCTCGGCGCCGGTCTCCAGGGGGAAGGTGATCCGCTCCCGGCCCTTGTCGGGCTTGTAGTAGCGCGTCACGTCCAGGGTGATCCGGTCCTGGCCGGCACCGGGAACGGTCTCGACCTCGGTGACGATGCCCTCGACGACGATCCGGGCGCAGGCGAGGTACCCGGCGTCGCTGAGCTTGGCGCCCCCTTCGGTGTGCGGCCGGCCGGCGGAACTGTCGGAGGCGGCCGACCCGCCCTGATCGTTCGCGGCGCCCATGTCGCCGCTGTGGACGACGAGCCAGCCCATGCCGATCACCAGACTGGCCCCGACGGCCGCGACGAGCCCCTTCAGGGCCACGACCAGGGGCTCGGGCCGCTTACGGCGCGCCGGCAGCTGCGTCACGGAGGCGCCGCCGGTCTCGGGCCCGGGTGCCTCCGAGGGCTCGGCGAGAGCCTGCCCGATGAGGCCCAGCTGCTCGCGCAGCAACCCCACGTCGGCGGTCGCGGCCCGGTACTCGGCCATGAAGGCCTCGCTCGCACGGGCCTCGCGCGGGGGCGCCTCGCCGGTGATCGCCGCCATCAGCGCATCGGCCCCGTCGCGCCCGGCCTGGTCCTGTTGGGCGGTCACGTCACACCACCTCGTCCTCGTGCAGGCGGGCGCGCAGGGCCCGTACCGCTGTGTGCAGCCGGCTCTTGACCGTGCCCTCCGGGATGCCGAGCTGCTCGGCGATGGACCGGACCGGCAGGTCGGCGTAGAAGCGCAGGACGACGACCTGCCGCTGGGCGTCGGGCAGCTCGTCCAGGCCCTGGGCGACGGCGACGGACAGCACGCTGCTGTCCTCGCCGGAGGGATGCTCCGTCTGGCGCAGGGCGGCCAGCCGCTCCCCGAGCCGCTCCTGGCGGCGCTTGGCCCGGTGCCAGTCCATCGCGAGGTTGGAGGCGACGACCGCCGCCCACGCCGAAACGTCCCGCGGCGCCTCCCGGCCGCTCGCGGCCCGCTCCAGCAGCCGCAGGCGGACCTGCTGCACCCCGTCCGGCAGGTCCGCCTGCGGCACCCCGCCGAGCGCGAGGACCGCCCGCACCCGGCGCTCCTGTGCCGCGTCCAGCGGATCGGTCTCGCTCCGGCGATCGCCCTGTCTCAGCGGAACGTCGCCGGACCCGGCGTGCGCCTCCCGGGCGCGCCGGGCCCTCCCGCGCAGCAGCACAAGCCACCCCCCTAGCCGTGTTTCTCCTACGACGCCGGGACGGCCCGGAACGTTCGGTGGTCTTTCCGCCGAGTTCCGGCGAGCGCCGTCGCGGTCCGCCGAGGCGTACATCACACTTCCGTGTGGCCGGGACCGGCATGGGCAGGCGAGCTTGCGGCGCACGACCCCTGCCGGACGAATTCCTCCAGCTCAGCGGGGTCGACACCGTAGGTCCGCAACCATGGAGCGGGATGAGCCGTCCCACTCTCCGGGCAGACCGGGGAAAGAAGTGGACAGGCGGGCCGTGGTCGGCCGCATGATGGAAAAGCCTCGGCCAAGCAACGAGTACGTGAAGAGACGCAGGAGAGGGAGTCACCGTGAGGGTCGGAATCGTCGGAGCCACCGGACAGGTGGGCACGGTCATGCGCAGGATCCTCGCGGAGCGGAACTTCCCGGTCACCGAGCTGCGCCTGTTCGCCTCGGCCCGCTCCGCGGGGTCGGAGCTGGACGGCGTGACGGTGGAGGACGCCTCCACCGCCGACTACACCGGCCTCGACATCGTGCTGTTCTCCGCGGGTGGTGCCACGTCCAAGGCGCTGGCCGAAAAGGTCGCCTCCCAGGGCGCCGTGGTGATCGACAACTCCTCCGCGTGGCGCAAGCACCCGGAGGTGCCCCTGGTCGTCTCCGAGGTCAACCCGCACGCGATCAAGGACCGCCCCAAGGGCATCATCGCCAACCCGAACTGCACGACCATGGCCGCGATGCCGGTGCTGCGTCCGCTGCACGCCGAGGCGGGCCTCGAGGCCCTCGTCGTCGCCACGTACCAGGCAGTCTCCGGTTCCGGCCTCGCGGGCGTGGCCGAGCTGCACGGCCAGACGCAGAAGGTCGTCGCCGACGCCGAGAAGCTCACCCACGACGGTGAAGCGGTCGACTTCCCCGAGCCGGGCGTCTACAAGCGCCCCATCGCCTTCAACGTGCTGCCGCTGGCGGGCAGCATCGTCGACGACGGGCTGAACGAGACCGACGAGGAGCAGAAGCTCCGCAACGAGTCCCGCAAGATCCTGGAGATCCCCGGGCTGAGGGTCTCCGGCACCTGCGTGCGCGTCCCGGTCTTCTCCGGCCACTCCCTCCAGATCAACGCCCGCTTCGCCCGCCCGATCTCCCCGGAGCGCGCGACGGAGCTGCTGAAGGACGCCCCCGGTGTCGAGCTCTCCGACATCCCGACGCCCCTTCAGGCCGCCGGCAACGACCCGTCCTACGTCGGCCGCATCCGCCGTGACGAGACGGTGGACAACGGACTGGCCCTGTTCGTCTCCAACGACAACCTCCGCAAGGGCGCGGCGCTGAACGCCGTACAGATCGCGGAGCTGGTGGCGGCGGAGCTGAAGGGCTAGTCCCTGCCCTCCTCGAACCCCCTGCGCACCTCGTAGAGGAAACAGCCGTACTCGACGGCCCGGACGTGGACGAGCGCCACGGCCGGGTCGTCGAACGCTTCCCGGAAGGCCTGCTGGAAGGTGCCGGATTCTCCGACCAGCCGGCCGCCCAGGATGTGGCCCTCGGCGGAGTACCGGCGGACCGTGCGGTGGCTCTCGGTGAAGGGGAGGATGCCGTCGGCCGGGCCGTCGCACTCCCCGGCGTGGATGAAGACCGGGCCCTGTTCGTCGTAGGCGCCCGGGGTCGCATCCGTCTCCGCGGCCCAGCGGCGCAGGGGGGCGTAGGACACCAGGGCGATGCGTTCGCCCGGCTCGCTGCGGCGCAGGCAGCAGCGCAGGGGCGCGCCGCCCTCGGTGTCGGTGAAGGGGGCCGCGGGACGGCCCGCGTCGTCCGTCGAGCGCAGCTCCTTCAGGGCGCGCGGGGGGATGGCGCGTGCGGTGTACGTGGTCGTCGTCATGCTCCTCAGACTCGCTCGCGCGAGGTCGTCTCACCGGCGGGATCCGGACGTCGCGTTCCCGCGCTCAGCACAGCCGGCAGCGCCGGCGCGCCACCCACACCCGGCACCACCGAGAACCCCAGCGCGTCCGCCGTCCGGCCGCCGGTGAACGCCCCCAGCGCGATGGCCGTGTCGACCAGACGGCCCCAGACGATCGCGGTCGGCCGGGACCAGCCGCGTACCACCGGCGCGAGGACGTGGCGTTCGTGCCGGTGGAGGGCGTGCCGGAGTCGGCGCTCGGCCTGGTGCGGCACCGGGACGGGGAGTCGGCGGCGGTGCGCGCGTTCGCCCGGACCCTCGCCGAGCGAGGGGTATCCCTAGCAGAGCCCCGGGTCGTCGCCTGACGCCGAGCCGCCGTGGAAAGATGACGCAACCCACCCATAACGAGGAGATGACCGCGTGCCTGGCACAAACCTGACCCGCGAAGAGGCGCAGCAGCGGGCGCAGCTGCTCGCCGTTGACTCGTACGAGATCGAACTCGACCTCTCCGGCGCGCAGGAGGGCGGCACCTACCGGTCCGTGACCACGGTGCGCTTCGATGTGACGGCCGGGAACGGCGCGGAGTCGTTCATCGACCTGGTGGCGCCGGCCGTGCAGGAGGTGACCCTGAACGGTGACTCCCTCGACCCGGCCGAGGTCTTCGCGGACTCCCGGATCGCCCTGCCCGGCCTGCTCCAGGGGCGCAACATCCTCCGGGTCGTCGCCGACTGCGCGTACACCAACACCGGTGAGGGCCTGCACCGGTTCGTCGACCCGGTCGACGACCAGGCCTACCTGTACACCCAGTTCGAGGTGCCGGACGCCCGCCGGGTGTTCGCGAGCTTCGAGCAGCCGGACCTGAAGGCGACCTTCCAGTTCACCGTGAAGGCCCCCGAGGGCTGGACCGTCATCTCCAACTCGCCGACCCCCGAACCCCAGGACAACGTCTGGGTCTTCGAGCCGACGCCGCGCATCTCGACGTACATCACGGCGCTGATCGTCGGCCCGTACCACTCGGTGCACAGCGTGTACGAGAAGGACGGCCAGTCCGTCCCGCTCGGCATCTACTGCCGGCCCTCCCTCGCCGAGTACCTCGACTCGGACGCCATCTTCGAGGTGACCAGGCAGGGCTTCGAGTGGTTCCAGGAGAAGTTCGACTACGCGTACCCGTTCGCGAAGTACGACCAGCTGTTCGTGCCGGAGTTCAACGCGGGCGCGATGGAGAACGCGGGCGCGGTGACCATCCGCGACCAGTACGTGTTCCGGTCGAAGGTGACGGACGCGGCGTACGAGGTGCGCGCTGAGACCATCCTGCACGAGCTGGCCCACATGTGGTTCGGCGACCTCGTGACCATGGAGTGGTGGAACGACCTGTGGCTGAACGAGTCGTTCGCCACGTACACCTCCATCGCCTGCCAGGCGCACGCGCCCGGGTCGCGCTGGCCGCACGCGTGGACGACCTTCGCCAACTCCATGAAGACGTGGGCGTACCGGCAGGACCAGCTGCCGTCCACCCACCCGATCATGGCCGAGATCCGGGACCTGGACGACGTCCTGGTCAACTTCGACGGCATCACGTACGCCAAGGGCGCCAGCGTCCTGAAGCAGCTCGTCGCCTACGTCGGCATGGACGAGTTCTTCCGGGGCGTGCAGGCGTACTTCAAGCGCCACGCCTTCGGCAACACGCGCCTGTCGGACCTGCTGGGCGCACTGGAGGAGACCTCCGGCCGCGACCTGAAGACCTGGTCGGAGAAGTGGCTCCAGGCGGCCGGCATCAACGTGCTGCGCCCGGAGATCGAGACGGACGCCGACGGGGTCGTCAGCTCCTTCGCCATCCGCCAGGAGGCCCCGGCCCTGCCCGCCGGTGCCAAGGGCGAGCCGACACTGCGCCCGCACCGGATCGCCGTCGGTCTGTACGACCTCGACGAGGCGAGCGGCAAGCTGGTGCGCCGGGAGCGGATCGAACTGGACGTGGACGGCGAGCTGACCGCCGTGCCGCAGCTGGTGGGTCAGCGCCGCCCGGCCGTGATCCTGCTCAACGACGACGACCTGTCGTACGCGAAGGTCCGCCTGGACGAGCAGTCGCTGGCCTTCGTCACGGAGCACCTCGGCGACTTCGAGTCCTCGCTGCCGCGCGCCCTGTGCTGGGCGTCGGCCTGGGACATGACGCGGGACGCCGAGCTCGCGGCCCGCGACTACCTGTCGCTGGTGCTGTCCGGCATCGGCAAGGAGTCCGACATCGGTGTCGTGCAGTCGCTGCACCGCCAGGTGAAGCTGGCGATCGACCTGTACGCCGACCCGGCCGCGCGCGAGGCGCTGCTGGCCCGCTGGACCGACGCGACGCTGGCCCACCTGCGGGCGGCGGCGCCGGGCAGCGACCACCAGCTGGCGTGGGCGCGCGCGTTCGCCGCGACGGCCCGCACCCCGGAGCAGCTGGACGTGCTGGACGCGCTGCTGGACGGCTCGCAGACGATCGAGGGCCTGGTCGTCGACACGGAGCTGCGCTGGGCGTTCGTGCAGCGGCTCGCGGCGGTCGGCCGGTTCGACGAGGCGGAGATCGCGGGCGAGTACGAGCGGGACCGCACGGCCGCCGGTGAGCGTCACGCGGCCACGGCCCGGGCGGCCCGTCCGACGCCGGAGGCCAAGGCCGAGGCGTGGGCGTCGGTCGTCGACTCCGACAAGCTGCCGAACGCCGTGCAGGAGGCGGTCATCGGCGGCTTCGTCCAGACCGACCAGCGCGAGGTGCTGGCCCCGTACGCGGACCGGTACTTCGAGGTGGTCAAGGACATCTGGGAGTCCCGCTCCCACGAGATGGCCCAGCAGATCGCCGTCGGCCTCTACCCGACGGTCCAGGTCTCGCAGGAGACCCTGGACAAGACGGACGCGTGGCTGGACTCCGCCGAGCCGAGCGCGGCCCTGCGCCGCCTGGTCTCGGAGTCCCGCGCGGGCGTCGAGCGCGCCCTGCGGGCCCAGCGGGCGGACGCGGCGGCCGGGGAGTAACCCCAGCGGCTCTTCCCTCGGCGACAGAAGGGGCGTCCGGTGCACCGGACGCCCCTTCGTCCGCCTTCCGCCCGCCGCGGACGGACGGCGAACGCCCCCTCGTCCGCCCCGTCCGCCGCGGACGGACCGGGGACACCCCCTTCGCCTGCCCTCCACCCACCGCAGACGGACGGCGAACGCCCCTCGTCCGCCTCGTCCGCCGCGGACCGGACCGGGGACACCCCCTGCGCCTGCCCTCCACCCGCCGCAGACGGACGGCGAGCGCCACCCGTCTGCCCTCCACGCGCCGCGGACGGACGGCGGACGCCCCTTCGTCCGTCCTCCGCCGGCCCGCGGACGGACGGGCTCGACCGGGGCCCCACCGGCCAGTGCTCCACCCCTACCGCCGCAACGCCCCGTCCCGCACCTCCGTCGGCTCCGTGCGAGCGTTCCGCCGGGTGTGGTCCAGGGTCCGCGACGGCCGGGTGACGAACTGCCCCGCCACCGTCGCCCCGAACGCCAGCCCCATGCCGACCAGCTGCACCGGCGTCAGTGCCTGCCCGAGTGCCGCCCAGCCGACGACGGCCGCGGTCAGCGGGGAGAGCGGGCCGAGGAAGGTGACCTGGGTGGCGGTCATGCGACCGATGCCGCGGAACCACAGCCAGTACGCCACCGCCGTGTTCGCGACGGCGAGGTACAGGTAGCCGCCGACCGCCCGGCCGTCCAGCGCCGGTGGCGCGCCCTCGACCAGGAAGGCGAGCGGCGCGATGAGCAGGCCGCCCCCGGTCAGCTGCCAGCCGGTCAGCGCCAGCGGTCCGACGCCCTCGGGGCGCCCCCACCGCTTCGTGAGCACCGTGCCGGTCGACATCGACGCCGTGGAGGCGACGGCCGCCAGCAGGCCGAGCGTGTCCAGCGCCCCGGCCGCCCGCAGGACGACGAGGCTGACCCCGAACGCGGCCACGACCCCGGTCACCAGGGTGCGTGCGGACGGCCGCTGCCCGAGCAGCAGCGCCGAGAGCCCGGCCACGAAGAGCGGGCCGGCCGAGCCGACGACCGCCGCCAGACCGCCGGGCAGCCGGTACGCGGAGAGGAACAGCAGCGGGAAGAAGGCGCCGATGTTCAGCGCGCCGAGCACCCCCGCCTTCCACCACCAGGCGCCGCGCGGCAGCACCCGGGCGAGGGCGAGCAGCAGCAGACCCGCGGGCAGGGCGCGCACCAGGGCGGTGAACAGGGGCCGGTCGGGCGGGAGGAACTCGGTGGTGACCGCGTAGGTCGTGCCCCAGGAGACGGGCGCGAGGGCGGTGAGGGTGATGAGGGCCGGGCGGGAGAGGGCCATGGGAGACACCCTTCGAAGTAGGTCAGCAGAAAGTAGCTTATCGCTAAGCAACTTTCAGTCAAGCTACTTTCTTGCGGGTGACCGAGGGGCGGCCGATACTCATGGCATGAGCGAACGCCCGGAGCAGCGCAAGGACCCCGTCGACGCGATCATCGGCCAGTGGGCGACGGTCCGGCCCGACCTCGACACCGCCGCCATGGAGGTCTTCGGCCGGATCAACCGGCTCTCCCACGCGATCGGCGAGCGGGTGGGGCAGGCGTACGCGGCGTTCGGCATCTCCCGCGGGGAGTTCGACGTCCTGGCGACCCTGCGCCGCTCCGGCGAGCCCTACACGCTCTCGCCCCGGCAGCTGTCCGCGACGCTGATGCTCACCACCGGCGGCATGACGGGGCGTCTGGACAAGCTGGAACGGGCGGGGCTGCTGCGCCGCTCCCCCGACCCGCACGACCGGCGCGGCCTGCACGTCACGCTCACCGACGAAGGCCTCGCCCTGGTCGACGAGGCGGTCGGGGCGGGGCTGGCGGTCCAGACGGAGGCGCTGTCCGCCCTGGGTCCGCGGCGGGCCGGGCAGCTCGCCGATCTGCTGCGGGACCTGCTGGCGGGGACGGACAGGGCCTGACGCGGGGCCTGACGCGGGGCCCGACGCGACGAGGGCGCCGTCGCGGTTCTCGCGACGACGCCCTCGGGGAGAACGCTGATCAGGCCTTGACTTCGCTCTCGGCCTCGGCCTTGGTGGCGATGTTGGAGCTGGTCGGGTCCTTCTTCTTGTGCGACTTGTCACCGATCATCACCAGACCGTGGATGATCAGGTACAGCACGATCGGGGCCACGACGAAGAGGCCCAGCGTCTCGATGACGCTCAGGCCCGGGCCGGGGTCGTCACCGTCGTCGCGGGTGAGCGCGCTCGCGGGGGACGACATGAGCAGCATCATCAGCGTCGTACCGGCTGCCAGGGCGCCGGCGCGCAGGGCGTTCTTCTTGTCCACGGTGTCAAAATATCCAACGCCGACCGGGCACGCGCGCCCGGGGTGCCGTAAGAGCCTCCGGCTCATGGGCCGCCGTCCCTGAGCACCTCCATCAGCGCGTGCAGCCGGGGCGAGGCCGCGAGGTCCTCCAGCGTGACGGGCCGCCCCTGCGCGTCCGCGATGGGCAGCCGCCAGTTCGGGTACTGGTCCCAGGTCCCCGGGAGGTTCTGCGGGCGGCGGTCGCCGACGCCGTCGGGCAGCCAGACCCCGATCATGCGGGCCGGGGTGCGCAGCAGGAAGCGGTGGACGGCCTGGATCTGGGCCTCCTCCGAGGAGGCGTCGCCGCCGCCGCCCGTGCCCGGCAGCAGGCCGAGCCGGGACAGCAGGGACAGCCACTCCCCCGCGTCGGCGGCGGCCTCGGCGCGTTCCTCCTCCAGGGGGCGGGTCAGCAGCCCCAGGCTGTCGCGGAGCTCGACGTGCTCGCCGGTGAGGCGGGCGGCCGTGGAGGGCAGGTCGTGGGTGGTGGCGGTGGCCAGACAGTCGGCGCGCCAGCTGTCGGGGGGCAGGGGATGGCCGTCGCCGTCCCAGTCGCGCTCGAACCACAGCACGGACGTGCCGAGCACACCGCGTTCGCGCAGCGTCTCGCGGACGCCGGGTTCGACGGTGCCGAGGTCCTCGCCGATCACCAGCGCCCCGGCCCGGGAGGCCTCCAGGACGAGGACGGCGAGCATGGCCTCGGCGTCGTAGCGGACGTAGGTGCCCTCGGTCGGCGGGTGGCCCTGGGGGACCCACCAGAGGCGGAACAGGCCCATGACGTGGTCGATGCGCAGTGCTCCGGCGTAGCGGAACAGGGCGCGCAGCAGCTCGCGGAACGGGGCGTAGCCGGACGCGGCGAGGCGGTCGGGGCGCCAGGGTGGCAGGCCCCAGTCCTGGCCGCGGGCGTTGAAGGCGTCCGGTGGGGCGCCCACCGACATGCCGGCGGCGAAGTACTCCTGCTGCGCCCAGGCGTCGGCCCCGCCGGGGTGGACGCCGACCGCGAGGTCGTGCACGATCCCGACCGGCATCCCGGCCTCGCGCCCGGCGCGCTGCGCGGCGGTCAGCTGGGTGTCGGTGAGCCAGGCGAGCCGGGACCAGAAGTCGACCCGGTCCATGAGGCCGTTGCGGGCCCGGGCGGTCTCGGCCGAGCGCGGGTCGCGCAGGCCGGTCGGCCAGCGGTGCCAGTCGGAGCCGTGCACCTCGGCGAGCGCGCACCAGGTGGCGTGGTCCTCCAGGGCCTGGCCCTGCCCGGCGAGGAAGTCGCAGTAGGCGGCGCGCCGGCCGGGGCCGAGCGGGACCTCGGCGAGCAGCTCCAGCGCCTCCCGCTTGAGCTCCCACACGGCGTCCCGGTCGATCAACGCGCCCTGCCGCAGCACCGCTTCGCGCAGCCGCCCGGATCTCTCCACCAGGGCGCGCAGGCGCTCGGGGTCCTGGACGTGGGCGGCCTCGGGGACGTCCTCGATGCGCAGGTGCACGGGGTCGGGGAAGCGGCGCGAGGAGGGGCGGTAGGGGGAGGGGTCGGTGGGGGCACCGGGTACGGCCGCGTGCAGCGGGTTGACCTGGATGAATCCGGCGCCGAGCGACCGTCCGGCCCAGCCGGCCAGTTCGGCGAGGTCGCCGAGGTCGCCCATGCCCCAGGAGCGGCGGGACAGCAGGGAGTAGAGCTGGACGAGAAGTCCGTAGGAGCGTCCGGGCGGGGCGGGCAGACGGGGCGGGGCGACGATCAGGTGGGCGGTGGCGGTGCGGCCGTCGGGGGTGGTGGCGCTCAGCCGGTGGACGCCGGGTGGCAGGCCGTCCGCCTCGGTGCGGCTCTCGCCCTGCTCGGTGTCGATGCGCAGCCGGGTCCCCTCGGGGAGCGCGGCGAGGGCGGCCGGGGGGCTGCCGCTCCAGCCGACCACGGTCGGCGGCAGCAGCCGTTCGCCCAGTTCCCCCTCGCGGGCCGCGAGCGCGGCGCGGACGGCGCCGGGCGTGCTCGCGTCCACGCCGAGGGCGGCCAGGGTCAGGGTGACCGCGGTGGCCGAGGCCGCGACCGAGCGGTCCGGGGAGGGACTGTAGGAAGTGGCGACGCCGTGCAGGACGGCGAGGCGGGACAGGTCCTCGGAGGGCGGGTCGGCCGGCCGGGGTGCGGTCATCTACATCCTCGTGAAGTCCGGGACGAAGGCCGGGGGCTCGCTGGTCAGGGGGGCGGCTTCGGCGAGCGGCGGCTCACTGGTGAGGGGCTCGGCGTCGGGCAGCGGGGGCTCGCTGGTCAGCGGCAGTTCGGTGTGGGTGCTCTCGGAGCTGAAAACGCAGTAGCGCGGGTCGTCGTGGTGGGTGTCGTCGAGGTCGGCGGACGGGTCCGCCACGGGTTTGGACGGGGCCGGGAGCGGAAGGAAAGTCATCGCAGCCACGGGGGCCTCCTTGTCGGGTTCGGCTTAACGGGTCATCGCAGCCCTACCCAGTCGACGCGAAGGCAGACGCCCCGGACCCAACATCGTGCTTCTGCTCACATTCCGCTCCCCTCCACACAGTCAAGATTCCGGCATTTCGGGCGTAACGGCCACTCTCGTTGACACCCCCGCCGGACGGGTGGTGGGCTCGTTCCGCCGGTCGAACGCATCTGGAGGGGGCCTGTGGGACTGCGGCGTGGGAAGCGGACCGTGGCCCTCGCGGTCGCCGTCGTCGCCGGGAGCCTCGTCGCCCCGCCCGCCGCCATGGCGGCTCCGTCTCCCCCGGGCACGGCCGCGACACCGGCCCCCGACACCGCCGGACCGGACCTCTCCGTCTGGCCCCGCCCGCAGTCGCTGCGCGCGAACGGCGCCCCGGTCACGGTGCCGGACGAGGTCGCTCTGATCACCGACGCGCAGGCGGACCCCCACGCGGTCGCAACCCTGCGCGAGCTGCTGCGCCAGGCCGGGGCCGGCCGGATCACGGACACGGCCCGGCCGGGCGCCCTGGTCGTGCACGCGCGCACGGAGCCCGTCCGCCCGGGCGACCGCCACTCCCTGCCCTCCGGGGGTTACGAGCTGTCCGTGGGCCGGGGCGGCGTCTTTCTCACCGGCACCAGCGAGGACGGCCTCTTCCACGCCGCACAGACACTGCGGCAGCTCCTGCGCCCCGACGGCACGATCGCGTCGGCCGTCGTCCGCGACTGGCCCGGCACCGCCGTACGCGGCATCACCGAGGGCTTCTACGGCACCGCCTGGACGCACGGGCAGCGGCTGGCGCAGCTCGACTTCATGGGGCGCACCAAGCAGAACCGCTATCTGTACGCTCCCGGGGAGGACCTCTACCGGCAGGCCCGCTGGCGTGAGCCCTACCCGGCACAGCAGCGGGCCCGGTTCCGGGAGCTGGCCGAGCGGGCGCGCCGCAACCACGTCTCGCTCGGCTGGGCGGTGGCCCCGGGTCAGGCGATGTGCTTCGCCTCGGACGCCGACGTGCGGGCGCTGACGCGCAAGCTGGACGCGATGTGGGCGCTGGGCTTCCGGGCGTTCCAGCTCCAGTTCCAGGACGTCAGCTACAGCGAGTGGCACTGCGGGGAGGACGCCGACCGGTTCGGCTCGGGCCCCGAGGCGGCGGCGCGGGCGCAGGCCCGGGTGGCGAACGCGGTGGCCCGGCACCTGGCGCAGCGCCACCCCGGCGCAGCGGGTCTGTCCCTGATGCCGACCGAGTACTACGAGGACGGCACGACCGACTACCGGCGGGCACTGGCGAGCGAGCTGGCCGCGTCCGTGGAGGTGGCCTGGACGGGCGTCGGGGTGGTGCCCCGCACCATCACGGGCCGCGAACTCGCCGACGCGCGCAAGGCGTTCGGGCATCCGCTGGTCACCATGGACAACTACCCGGTCAACGACTACGACCCCGGCCGCCTCTTCCTCGGCCCGTACCGGGGCCGTGAGCCGGCCGTCGCGACCGGTTCGGCCGCCCTGCTCGCCAACGCGATGCAGCAGCCGGAGGCGTCCCGCATCCCGCTGTTCACCGCCGCCGACTACGCCTGGAACCCGCGCGCCTACCGGCCCGGCGAGTCCTGGCGCGCCGCGATCGCCGACCTCGCGGGCGGGGACCGGCGCCGCGAGCAGGCCCTGGCCGCGCTCGCCGGCAACGACGCCTCGTCGGTCCTGGACGACGGGGAGTCGGCGTATCTGCGCCCGCTGACCGAGGCGTACTGGGCGTCCCGCGCCGCGGGCGGGGCCGGAACCGACCGCGAGGCCACGCGGCGGCTGCACGAGGCCTTCGCCGTGTTGCGCGAGCTGCCCCGGCGGCTGTCGGGAACCGGCCTCGGCTCCGAGGTCGCCCCCTGGGCGCGGCAGCTGGCTTCGTACGGTGAGGCGGGCACGGCCGCCCTCACCATGCTGGACGCGCAGCGCGCCGGGGACGCGGCGGCGGCCTGGAGCGCGTACCGCAGGCTCGGCGCGCTGCGGGCCGGGCTGGAGTCGGCGCCGGTAGAGGTGGGCACGGACGTGCTGGACCCCTTCCTGCGACGGGCGCAGAAGTCGTACGCGGCCTGGTCGGGCATCCACCACGAGCCGCCCCGCAATCCCGGCGACGGCCGTACCCTGCGCTTCCCGCAGGCGCGGGCGCTGACCACCGTGACGGCCCTGACGGAGCCGGGCACCGAGGGGGTCGTCGAGGTGCACGTGCCGGGGCAGGGCTGGCGGGAGGCGGGCCGGCTGGACGGGTCCGGGGCGACCGAAGTGCGGCCGGCGGCACGCGCCGACGCCCTGCGGGTCACCGGCCCCGCCCCGTCCCGCGTCCACCACCTCATCCCCTGGTTCGGCGAATCCCCCGCCGCCTCGCTCGGTCTGCCCCGCGACCGGGCGGACGTCGAGACCGGCCGGACCGAGCGGCTGACCGCCCGGCTCGGGTCGCAGCGCCCCGCCGACGCCCGCGGCAGGCTCACCGCCGAGGCGCCCGAGGGCGTCCGGGTCCGGGTGCCGAAGGGCGAGCTGACCGTGCGGAGGGGCACGACGGTGGAGGTCCCGGTCGAGGTGACCGTGGAGCGCGGCGCCCCGATGCGGTCGTACGAGGTCGGGCTGGGGTTCGCGGGAGCGGACCGCACCCTCACCGTCCGTGCCGTCCCGCCCACCGGCGGCCCCGACCTGGCCCGCTCCGGCACCGCCCGTTCCTCGGGCGACGAGACGCCCGACTTCCCGGCGTCCGCGGCGAACGACGGCGATCCGGAGACCCGCTGGTCGTCGCCGGTGGACGACGGCGCCTGGTGGCAGGTCGAGCTGGCCCGCCCGGCGCGGCTCGGCCGGGTCGCGCTGCACTGGCAGGACGCCCACCCCTCGTCCTACCGCGTCCAGGTCTCCGCGGACGGCCGCCGCTGGCGCACCGCCGCCGCGGTGCGGGACAGCCGGGGCGGCCGGGAGAGCGTCCCGATGGACGAGCGGGACGTGCGCTTCGTGCGCGTGCAGGGCGACGGGCGGGCGACGCAGTACGGGTATTCGCTGTGGTCGGCGGAGGCGTACGCCGTCTCGGAGTGAGCCTCCCGGGGTTCGGCGGGGAAACTTCCCCGCCGATCACTATTCACTCAGTACATGTACTCAGTACATAATGATCGGCATGAGCACCCGCCACATCCTGCTGGGCCTGCTCGCGACGGGTCCGAGCCATGGCTACGACCTCAAGCGACGCCACGACGAACGCTTCCCGCAGGCCCGCCCGCTGGCCTACGGGCAGGTCTACACGACCCTGCAGCGCCTCGTGCGGGACGGCCTCGCGGAGGTCGACGGCACCGACTCGGACGGCGGCCCGGAGCGCACGATGTACCGGGCGACGGGCGAGGGAACGCACGAACTGGCCCGGTGGGCCGGGGAGATCGCACCGCCCGCGCCCTTCGTGGCGAACGAGATCTTCGCCAAGGTCGTGGTCGCGATCCTCTCCGGCGGTGACCCGGCCCGGTACCTGGGCGCCCAGCGCGCCGCGCACATGGAGCGGATGCGGGAACTCACGGCGGTCAAGGCCGCCAAGGGGGCCGATCTCGCGACCGTGCTCTCGGCGGACTACGCCCTCAACCACCTCGACGCCGACCTCCGCTGGATGAACACCACGGCGGCCCGGCTCACCACCCTGACCGCGGAGGTCGACGCAGCATGAGCAGACCCGTGCCCCTTCTCACGGCCGGCGGCCTCACCAAGGCGCACGGCCGGACCCCCGCCCTGCGCGGCGCGTCGGTCGAGCTGCACGCCGGCGAGATCCTCGCCGTGACCGGCGCGAGCGGCAGCGGCAAGTCGACGCTGCTGCACTGCCTGGCCGGCATCGTCCGCCCGGACGCCGGCTCGGTGACCTACGACGGCCGGCGGCTGGAGGACCTGCCCGAGAAGCGGCTGAGCGAGCTGCGGCGCACCGAGTTCGGCGTGGTGTTCCAGTTCGGGCAGCTCATCCCCGAGTTGACGGTCCTGGACAACGCCGCCCTGCCCCTGCTGCTGGCGGGCACCGGCCGGGCCGAGGCCCGGGCCCGGGCCGGGGAGTGGCTGGAGCGGTTCGGGGTGCGGGGCCAGGAGGACCTGCGGCCGGGCGAGCTGAGCGGTGGCCAGGCGCAGCGGGCCGCGCTGGCCCGGGCCCTGGTCACCGGGCCGAGGGTGGTCTTCGCCGACGAGCCGACGGGTGCGCTGGACTCCCTGGCCGGCGAGCAGGTCATGACGGCCCTCGTCCACACGGCCCGCGAGTCGGGCACGGCCGTCCTGCTGATCACGCACGACGCCCAGGTGGCCGCGTACGCGGACCGCGAGGTCCAGCTGCGGGACGGGGCCGTGGTGGCGCTGGGGGTGACGGCGTGACGTCGCTGAAGGCCGATCTGCGCCTGGCCTGGGAACTCACCCGCGGTTCCGACCGCGGCGAGTGGTGGCGCGTGACCCTCACGGCGACGGGGGCGGCGCTCGCGACCGGGTTCGCCCTGGCCGCCGTCGCCCTGGCCGCGCTGCGCGGCCAGTACAACGTGCCCGTGGCCGCGGGCCTGCTGAACCAGCCCGGTACGCGGTCGGGGGTGATCGCCGGCCTGCTGCTCCTGCTCGTGCCCGTGCTCGGGTTCCTCGGCCAGTGCGCCCGCATCGGGGCGGTGCACCGCGACCGGCGGCTGGCCGGACTGCGGCTGGCCGGGGCGACAGCCTGGCAGGTGCGGCGGATCGCCGCGCTGGAGACCGGCCTGGCCTGCCTGCTGGGCTCGGCGGTCGCCACCCTGTTCTCCGTGCTGCTCCTGTTGCGCCTGTGGAACCGGCCCACCGCCTTGGCCTGGGCGGGGTTCGCCGTGGTCGCCGTCGCCGTACCGCTGCTCGGTGCGGCGGCGGGCGCGCTGGCGCTGCGCCGGGTGGTGGCCTCGCCTCTCGGCTGGGTCCGCCGGCTCGGGCCGCGCTCCGGGCGGGGGCCGGGGCTGCTGTTCCTTGCCGGGGTCGTGCTGGTCGGGGTGGTGACGCTGTTCGCCCTGCTCGGCATGAACTCGGCCGCCTCCAACCGGCCGCACGCCGGGCCGCCGCTGACGATGGTGGGCGTGGTCCTCGCGGTCGGCGCGGGCGCGGTGTGGCTGTCCGGGGCCACGGCCAAGGTGACGGGACGGATCCTGGCGGCCCGGGCCCGGTCGGCGGCGCCGCTGATCGCGGCGGAGCGGCTGCGCGACGACCCGTGGGCGGCTGCCCGTACCCACGCGGCGGTGCTGCTGGTGACGGTCGTCGGGGGCGGCTTCATGGGCGTGCGAGAGGTCATCCTCAACGAGGTGCACTCGGGCAAGTCGCTCGCCGCGAGCCCCGACTACTACATCACCGGCCTCGACCTCACGGGCGCCGCCATCGCGGTAGCCCTCGCGATCACGCTGTCGGGCCTCGCCGTCGGCACGGCCGAGTCCCTGGCCACCCGCCGCCGCGGCCTGGCCGCGCAGGTCGCCGCCGGGGTGCCGCGCGCGGTGCTCGGCCGGGCCCTGCTGCTGGAGACCGCGCTGCCGCTGGCACCGGCGGTGCTGCTCGCGGGCCTGGGCGGGACGGCCATCGCCACCTGGTACGCGCTGCTGGCCGATCGGCCGTTCCCCTGGGCGGCGGCCCTGGTGCCCGTCGCCGTCTACGCCGCCTGCCTGCTCGCCGCGGCGACCTCGCTGCCGCTGCTGGGCCGCTCGGTGCGGCCGGCGGAGCTGCGGTACGCGTGAGCGCGGCCGGGACCGGCCCATGACCGGCCGGCCCCGGGGGAACAGGGGACCCCCGGGGCCGGCTCACACGTATGCGGCAACACGAAGGCCCGGATCCTCGTCAGGCGGAAATGCCGTCGATCCGGGCCATGGCGTCCTCCGCGCCGTACGGCTGCAAGTACGGCAGCCAGCGCGGGTCCCTATGGCCGGTCCCGATGATGCGCCAGGCCAGGCCGGACGGCGGAGCGGGTTTGTGGCGCAGCCGCCAGCCGATCTCGAAGAGGTGCCGGTCGGCCTTCACGTGGTTGCAGCGACGGCAGGACGCCACCACGTTGTCCCAGACGTGTTTGCCCCCGCGGCTGCGCGGGATGACGTGGTCGACGCTGGTTGCGACGCCACCGCAGTACATGCACCGGCCCCCGTCGCGGGCGAACAGCGCCCGGCGGGTCAGAGGAACGGGCCCCCGATAGGGAACCCGGACGAATCGCTTGAGCCGGACCACGCTGGGTGCGGGGACTGTGACGGTCGCGCTGTGCAGATAGGCGCCGGACTCCTCGAGGCAGACGGCCTTGTTCTCGAGGACGAGGACGAGCGCGCGGCGGAGCGGTACGACACCCAGTGGCTCGTACGACGCGTTGAGGACCAGGACATGCGGCACGGATGCCTCCTTGGACGCCGGCGGCGCGTGGCTCGCGCCGGGACGATTCGTAGCCAGTCTCCCCTCATGCCTGGTGGAAGCGCCACCATGTCCCCGTAACGGGCTGGGAGTGTTTTCGACCACATCCCATTCATCCCCCGGATCGTGGCCTGTTCAAGCCCAGGTGAGCACGGTCTCTCCTTCACACATCCCGCCAGAGCACACACAATGCCCCGTTAGTGTGGTGGTTCTGCCCCTTCGGTGACCCTGCCGTGACCTTGACCCCCTGAACCACCGCACCGGGGCGGACCGCTGCACCTGGAGGTACCTGCCGTGTCCTTGTCCCTTGCGGACGCCGTCGTGATGGCCGCCGACCCCTCACCGTCGCCGACCCCCTCGGAGACCCAGTCCCCGAGAGTGCCTTCGCTCCAGGACGCCCAGGAGAGCGCGACGAACGCCGCCGGCTGGGTCGAGCAGAACTGGTCGACGTGGCTCGCGATCGGCCTGAGGGTCCTGCTCATCGTGGTGATAGCCGCGGTGCTGCGGGTTTTCGTGCGCCGGGCGATCACCAAGCTGATCGACCGCATGAACCGGACCGTGCAGTCCGTGGACGGCAGCGCGCTCGGCGGGCTGCTCGTCAACGTCGAACGCCGGCGGCAGCGCTCGCAGGCCATCGGCTCGGTGTTGCGTTCGGTGGCGTCGTTCCTGATCATCGGCACCGCCGCACTGATGATCCTGGGCACCTTCCAGATCAACCTCGCCCCGCTGCTCGCCTCGGCCGGTGTCGCCGGTGTGGCGATCGGCTTCGGCGCCCGCAACCTCGTCACGGACTTCCTGTCCGGTGTCTTCATGATCCTCGAGGACCAGTACGGCGTCGGTGACACGATCGACGCGGGCGTCGCCTCCGGCGAGGTGATCGAGGTCGGCCTGCGCGTGACCAAGCTGCGCGGCGACGGCGGCGAGATCTGGTACGTCCGCAACGGCGAGGTCAAGCGCATCGGCAACCTCTCCCAGGGCTGGGCCACGGCCAACGTCGACGTCACCGTCCACGCCGGCGAGGACCTGGACAAGGTCAAGGCCACCCTGGACGAGGTCGCCGAGAAGATGGGCGCCGAGGAGCCCTGGAACGAGCTGCTGTGGGGCCCGATCGAGGTCCTCGGCCTGGACAGCGTGCTGCTGGACTCCATGGTCGTGCGCGTCACCGCCAAGACGATGCCGGGCAAGTCCCTGACCGTGGAGCGCGAGCTGCGCTGGCGCATCAAGCGGGCCTTCGACGCGGCGGGCATCCGGATCGTCGGCGGCGCCACGGCCCCGGTGGAGGAGCAGCCCGTCGACCCGACGGCGGGGATGGCCGCCCCGTCGGTGTACGCGAACGCCACGTCCCCGCAGTCGGCGGCGGCGTCCCCGCTCGCACCGCCGGCGCCGACGAGCACCACGAAGTAGCAGCGCACACCCTTACGGAGAGGGCGGTGTCCGGTTCTGCCGGACACCGCCCTCTCGCATGTCCGGACGACGGCAGGCCGTCCCCTATTGACGCCTGCGTGGCACCGGGCCTACCTTCCTCCCATCGATAGGAAACTTTCCTAACAGTGAGGCGGGGAAGCGGCCCCCGATGGACTTCCCCGCCTGATCACTGAGAAGCTGAGCAGCCGAAGGGCAGGTGTGGACACGCATGGCAGGAACCGCCGGCACGCCGGGCACCCCACGCGTCCTGCGCGCCATGAACGACCGGGCCGCCCTGGACCTGCTGCTGGAGCACGGACAGCTCTCCCGCACCCGGATCGGCAAGCTCACCGGCCTGTCCAAGCCGACCGCCTCCCAGCTCCTGGCCCGTCTGGAGGCGGCGGGCCTCGTCCTGGCCACCGGCACCACCGAAGGCCGGCCCGGCCCGAGCGCCCAGCTCTACGAGGTCAACCCCACGGCCGGCTACGCCGCCGGACTCGACGTCACGCCCCAGCGGATCCTCGCCGCCGTAGCCGACATCACCGGCCGCACGGTCGGCCGCCACGAGCTGCCCACCCCCGGCAGGCGCACCGGCACCCCGGTCGTCCAGCAGGTCACCGCCGCCCTGGACGGCGCGGTGAAGGCGGCCGGTCTCGCCCGGGACGACGTCCACCGCCTCGTCATCGGCACCCCCGGCGCCTTCGACCCCACCACCGGCCGGCTGCGCTACGCCTCGCACCTCCCCGGCTGGCACTCCCCCACCCTGCTGGACGAGCTCGCAGCCGCACTGCCGATGCCGTTCGAGTACGAGAACGACGTCAACCTGGTCGCGCTCGCCGAACAGCGCCTCGGAGCGGCCCGGGGCCACGCGGACTTCGTGCTGCTGTGGAACCAGGAGGGCCTGGGCGCCGCCCTGGTCCTCGGCGGCCGGCTGCACCGCGGCTGGACCGGCGGCGCCGGCGAGGTCGGCTTCCTGCCGGTGCCGGGCACGCCCCTGGTCCGCCAGGTCACCAAGGCCAACAGCGGCGGCTACCAGGAGCTGGCCGGTTCCCAGGCCGTCCCGCGCCTGGCCCGCGAACTCGGCATCGAGGACGTCCCGCAGGGCCCGTACACCGAGGCCGCCGCACACCTGGTGGCCCGGGCCGCGGAAGCCGACGACGAGGCCCACCGCGGCCTCCTCCAGGCCTACGCGACCCGTCTGGCGACCGGCCTGGCCTCCCTCGTCTCGGTCCTCGACCCCGAGCTCGTCGTGCTGAGCGGCGCGGCCCTCACCTCCGGCGGCGAGCCGCTGCGCGCCCTCGTCCAGGCCGAACTGGAAGAGCTGGCCGCGTCCCGCCCGCGCCTGGTCATGGGCGACGTCCGTGAACACCCCGTGCTGCGCGGCGCCCTGGAGAGCGCGCTCGCGACCACCCGCGACGAGGTCTTCGACACCTCCCGCTGACCCACCCCCCTCCCGGTAATCACCTCCTTCCCCCGTACCTCAGGGAGCCCTGTCATGCCCGGAATGCCCAGAAAAGCGGCTTTCGCTGTCGCCGCCTCCGCCTCCATCGCCCTCCTCGCCACGGCCTGCACCGGCCAGTCGGACGCGGGGGCGGGCGACGACGCGTCCAAGGAGACGACCCTCACGTTCTGGCACGCCTGGAGCGCGCCCTCGGAGGTGAAGGCCGTCAAGGACCTGGTCGCCGGATTCGAGAAGGCGCACCCCAACATCCACGTCGACGTCGTCGGCAACATGACGGACGACAAGATGAATCAGGCCCTGCGCACCGGCGGCGCCAAGGCCCCGGACGTGATCTCGTCGTTCACCACGAACAGCGTCGGAAAGTTCTGCTCCTCGGGCGCCCTGGTGGATCTCAACCCGTTCTTCGAGAAGTCGGGCATCGACCCGCAGCAGACCTTCCCCAAGGCGATGAACGAGTACACCCAGTTCGACGGCAACCGCTGCGCGGTCCCGCTGCTGGGCGACGCCTACGGCCTCTACTACAACAAGACGGCGTTCAAGAAGGCCGGTATCGCCGCCCCGCCGAAGACCTGGTCGGAATTCGAGAAGGACGCCGAGAAGCTGACGATCCCCCAGGGCGACACCTACAAGCAGCTCGGCTTCATGCCGAACTACCACGGCTGGGAAACCACCACCGAGCACTACCTCGGCCAGTTCTCGCCCACGTACTTCGACAAGAACGGCAAGTCGAACGTCGCGAAGGACCCCGCTTTCGCCCAGGCCTTCACGGTCCAGAAGAAGCTGGTCGACGCACTCGGCGGCTACCGCAAGCTGGAGACCTACCGCTCCGAGCTGGGCGACGAATGGGGCCCCAAGCACCCCTTCCACACCGGCCAGGTCGCCATGCAGCTCGACGGCGAGTGGCGCCTGGGCATGGCCCTGGACACCAAGCCGAAGTTCGACATCGGCGTCGCCCCGCTGCCCGTCCCCGACGACCAGGCCGACCAGTACGGCAAGGGCTACATCACCGGCACCATCGCCGGTATCGCCGCGACCAGCAAGAAGCAGAACGCCGCCTGGGAGCTGGTGAAGTACATCACCACGAACACGGACGCGGTGGTGAACTTCTCCAACGCCATCCACAACGTGCCCTCGACGCTGGCGGCCCTGAAGTCCCCGAAGCTGAAGTACGACCCGCGTTTCAAGACGTTCCTGGACATCGCCGCGAACCCGAACTCCACGACGGCCCCCGCCTCCGTCAACGGCGGTGTCTACCTCACCACGATCCAGCAGTTCGGCTACGACTACGAAAGCGGCAAGGCCACCGACCTGAAGAAGGGCCTTCGGGAAACCGCTCGGCAGATCGACACGGACATCGCGCAGGCGAAGTAGGCCATGAGCACCCATACGTTGCGGGCGAAACACCGCCGCTCGACCCTGCGCACCCTCGCCTTCCTCTCCCCCTGGCTGATCGGCTTCACGGTCTTCTTCGCCTATCCCCTGCTCTCCACCGTCTACTTCTCCTTCATGCACTACGACGGCTTCAGGCCGCCCGTGTGGAGCGGGACGAAGAACTGGAGTTACGTCTTCGAGCACTACCCCTTGTTCTGGCCCGCCCTGCGCAACACCCTGTGGCTGGTCGTCGTCATGGTCACCCTCCGGGTCGCCTTCGGCCTGGGCGTGGGCCTGCTCATCACCAAGATCAAGACCGCCACGGGTGTCTTCCGCACCCTCTTCTACCTGCCCTACCTGGCCCCGCCCGTCGCGGCCACGATGGCCTTCGCGTTTCTCCTCAACCCCGGTACGGGCCCGGTCAACTCGATCCTGGACAAGGCCGGGCTCCCCACCCCCGGCTGGTTCAACGACCCCACCTGGTCGAAACCGGCCCTGACGCTCCTGGCCCTGTGGGGCATCGGCGACCTGATGGTCATCTTCATGGCGGCCCTGCTCGACGTGCCGAAGGAGCAGTACGAGGCGGCGGAACTGGACGGCGCGAGCCCCTGGCAGCGCTTCCGCTACGTGACGCTCCCGAACATCTCGCCGATCGTCATGTTCGCGGTCGTCACGGGCGTGATCCAGACGATGCAGTACTACACCCAGCCGCTGATCGCCGGGAAGGTCGCCTCGGGCGTGATCCAGGGAGCGGGAACGCAGTTCGAGCCCGGCTACCCCGACAAGTCGACCCTCACCCTCCCCCAGCTCGTCTACAACCTGGGCTTCCAGCGCTTCGACTACGGCTCGGCCTGCGTGGTCGCCCTGGTCCTCTTCGCCCTCTCCATGGCCTTCACAGCACTTCTGATGCGCCGCAGGGGCGGCCTGATCCAGGCAGGTGAACGATGACGCAGGTACTCGACAAGCCCCTGGAGCTGAAGACTTCCCCGTCCCCGGCGGAACGCACGGCCCACCGCAGGGAGCTGCTGGAGTGGATCGCCGTCCACTCCCTCGGCATCGCGGCGGCCCTCTTCTTCACCCTCCCCTTCGTGTTCGTCTTCCTCACCTCCCTCATGAGCGACAGCCAGGCGCTCAGCCGCGACCTGATCCCGCACTCCTGGGAGTGGGGCAACTACGCCACGGTCTTCGACACACCCGGCTTCCTCACCTGGTGGAAGAACACCCTGATCTACGCGGGCCTGGGCACGGTCCTCACGGTCGTCTCCTCGATCCCCGTGGCCTACGCCCTGGCCAAGTTCCGCTTCCGGGGCCGCAATCTCGCCCTGATGCTGGTCATCTCGATGATGATGCTGCCGCCGCAGGTGGTCGTCATCCCGATGTACCTGTTCTGGGCGAAGCAGCTGGACCTGTCCGGCTCGCTCTGGCCGCTGATCATCCCCATGGCGTTCGGCGACGCGTTCTCGATCTTCCTGCTGCGCCAGTTCCTCACCACGATCCCCGACGAGTACCTGGACGCGGCGAGGGTCGACGGCTGCGGCGACCTGCGCACCCTCCTCAAGGTCGTTCTCCCGATGGCCAAGCCGGGCATAGCCGCAGTGGCGCTCTTCCAGTTCTTCTATGCGTGGAACGACTACTTCGGCCCCCAGATCTACGCCTCGGAGAACCCGGGCGCCTGGACGCTCTCCTACGGCCTGGAGTCGTTCAAGGGCGCCCACCACACCGACTGGAACCTCACCATGGCCGCCACCGTGCTGGTCATGGCCCCCGTGATCCTCGTGTTCTTCTTCGCCCAGAAGGCGTTCGTCGAGGGTGTCACGCTCACCGGAGTAAAGGGTTAGACATGAAACTCACCGTGGTCGGCGGAGGCTCGACCTACACCCCCGAACTCGCGGACGGCTTCGCCCGTCTGAGGGACACCCTGCCCGTCGAGGAACTGGTCCTGATGGACCCCGCCCAGGACCGCCTCGACCTGGTAGGCGGCCTGGCAAGGCGCATCTTCACCCGCCAGGACCACGCGGGCCGCATCACCACCACCTCCGACCTGGACGAGGCGGTGGACGGCGCGGACGCGGTCCTCCTCCAGCTCCGCGTGGGCGGACAGGCGGCGCGCGAGCAGGACGAGACCTGGCCCCTGGAATGCGGCTGTGTGGGACAGGAGACCACCGGCGCCGGCGGTCTGGCCAAGGCCCTGCGCACGGTCCCGGTCGTCCTGGACATCGGGGACCGCGTCCGCCGCACCAACCCCCACGCCTGGATCATCGACTTCACGAACCCCGTGGGCATCGTGACCCGGGCCCTGCTCCAGGCGGGCCACAAGGCCGTGGGCCTGTGCAACGTGGCGATCGGCCTGCAGCGCAAGTTCGCGGCCCTGCTGTCCACGGAGCCTTCCGGGATCCACCTGGACCACGTGGGCCTGAACCACCTCACCTGGGAGACGGCCGTACGCCTCGGCGGCCCGGAGGGCGAGGACGTCCTGCCGAAACTGCTGGGCGAGCACGGCGACACGATCGCTGCCGACCTCCGCCTGCCCCGTCCCCTGCTGGACACCCTGGGCGTGGTCCCCTCCTACTACCTGCGCTACTACTACGCGCACGACGAGGTGGTCGGGGAACTCCGGACGAAACCGTCCCGCGCGGCCGAAGTGGCGGCGATGGAACGCCAGTTGCTGGCGATGTACGCCGATCCGGCCCTGGACGAGAAGCCGGAACTGCTCGCCGAGCGGGGCGGTGCCTTCTACTCGGAGGCCGCGGTGGACCTGGCGGCGGCCCTGCTGGGCGGCGGCGGCTCGCCGTACCAGGTGGTGAACACGTACAACCGGGGCACGCTCCCCTTCCTCCCCGACGACGCCGTGATCGAAGTCCAGGCGGCAGTGGGGGCCAAGGGCGCGTCCCCCCTGCCCGTACAGCCCGTGAACCCGCTCCACGCCGGTCTGATGGCCCACGTCACGGCCTACGAGGACCTGGCCCTCCAGGCCGCCCTGCACGGCGGCAGGGACCGCGTCTTCCGCGCCCTCCTCTCCCACCCCCTCATCGGCCAGTACGCGTACGCCGAGACGCTCACCGACCGGCTGATCGCACACAACCGGGAGCACCTCGCGTGGGCCTGACCGCACGAGTCCTCGCCATCGACGCGGGCAACAGCAAGACGGACGTCGCGATCGTCACGGCGGACGGGGACGTCCTCGCCACGGCACGCGGAGGCGGCTTCCGGCCCCCGGCCGTGGGCGTCGACACGGCGATGGACGCCCTCGCCGAAACGGTGACGCGGGCTCTCACCACCGCCGGACTCACCTCGGTCACCCACGTCTCGGCGTGCCTGGCGAACGCCGACTTCCCCGTGGAAGAGGACCGGTTGGCCACGGCGCTGCGGGCACGCGCCTGGGGCGAGACGGTGACGGTCCGCAACGACACCTTCGCGATCCTGCGGGCCGGTGTCACCGAACCCCGGGGCGTGGCGGTCGTCTGCGGCGCCGGCATCAACTGCGTGGGCATGCGCCCCGACGGCCGCACGGCCCGCTTCCCGGCACTGGGCAGGGTCTCGGGCGACTGGGGCGGCGGCTGGGGCCTGTCCGAGGAGGCCCTCTGGCACGCGTCCCGGGCGGAGGACGGCCGCGGCGCCCCCACCGCCCTGTCCCACACCCTCCCCGCCCACTTCGGCCTGCCCTCCGTGTACGCCCTCGTCGAAGCGCTCCACCTGGGGCACATCCCGACGCTCCGGCGCCACGAACTGACCCCGGTCCTCTTCGCCACGGCCGCCGACGGAGATCCGATCGCCCGGACGATCGTCGAGCGCCAGGCCGAGGAAGTGGTCTCCATGGCGGTCGTCGCCCTGACCCGCCTGGACCTCCTGGACGAGCCCACACCGGTCCTCCTCGGCGGCGGCGTCCTGGCGGCCCGGCATGCCCGACTGAACGACCACATCGAGCACTTGCTGACCGCCCGCGCCCCGAAGGCGTCCCCGCACGTGGTGACGTCCAGCCCGGTCCTGGGCGCGGCACTGCTGGGACTGGACCGGGTGGGTACGACGGAGGGGGCGCAGGACAGACTGCGAACGCACTACGGCGCGTAACCCCGACGCACCCGCACCCGCGTACGGCGAGAAGGGGCCGTGTCGGGGGGTGCCCGCCCGCAGCGGTTGGCGCGTCGACGAACAGTCAGTCGGCACGCAACCCCATCGCGCCGTTCCGAGGACGGCGCTGTAAGCATCCTGTGCCCCTACGACGCCGGGCAGCTGGAGAAGCAGGCCCTCAGCGACGCCCGGGCGACCCACCCGGTCGTCATCGACGCA
>NZ_JBEOXI010000085.1:0-30453 GCF_040296465.1 Streptomyces sp. NPDC002130 | reverse complement strand
CAGCGACCTGGGGCGCCTCGGTAACCGCGTCGCGGGACCCCACCCGGGCAAGTCGTGGAACTGCCCGATGCTCGCGGGACCCCACCCGGGCAAGTCGTGGAACTGCCCGATGCTCGCGGGACCCCACCCGCGGAGGGCGTACAACGGCCCGATGCTCGCGGGCCCCACCCGGACAAGTCGTGGAACTGCTCGACGCTCGCGGGCCCCACCCGGGCAAGTCGTACAACTGCCCGATGCTCGCGGGACCCACCGGGGTACAGCCGTAGGGCTGCCCGACGCCGTCCGACCTCCCCGGCCCGGGCTCAGCGCGTCAGGCCTGCTCCGCCGCCCGCCTCAGCAGCAGCTCCCGCTCCCGTTCGTTCCGGGTCAGGGACGCCGCCCGCTCGAACTCCGCCCGGGCCTCCCGCGTACGGCCGAGGCGGGCGAGGAGGTCGCCGCGGACGCTGGGCAGCAGGTGGTAGTCCCGCAGGGCCGGGTCGCCGGCCAGGGCGTCGACGAGGGCGAGGGCCGGGCCCGGGCCCTCGGACATCGAGACGGCCACCGCGCGGTTCAGCTCCACGACCGGGGACGGGGAGCGGGCGGCCAGCAGGCCGTAGAGGGTGGCGATGCGGGACCAGTCGGTCTCCTCGTAGGTGTACGCGTGCGCGTGGCAGGCGGCGATGGCCGCTTGCAGGGTGTACGGGCCCGGGGCGCCGGAGGAGGTGGCCTCGGCCCGGCCCAGCGCGGCGATGCCGCGGGCGATGAGCATGCGGTTCCAGCGGGAGCGGTTCTGGTCCTTCAGGAGGACCGGCTCGCCGGAGGGGCCCGTGCGGGCAGCCGTACGGGAGGCCTGGAGCTCCAGGAGGGCGGTCAGGCCGTGCACTTCGGGCTCCTTCGGCATCAGGGCCGACAGCACCCGCGCCAGGCGCAGGGCGTCCTCGCACAGGGACGGGCGGAGCCAGTCGTCGCCGGCCGTGGCGGCGTACCCCTCGTTGAAGATCAGGTAGATGACGTCGAGGACCGAGCCGAGGCGGGCCTCGCGGTCGGCGCCGTGGGGCACCTCGAAGGCGATGTTCCGTGTCGCGAGGGTGCGTTTGGCGCGGACGACGCGCTGCGCGATCGTCGACTCCGGGACCAGGAAGGCGCGGGCGATCTCGGCCGTGGTCAGGCCGCCGAGCAGACGCAGAGTGAGGGCGGTGCGGGCCTCGGTGGACAGGACCGGATGGCAGGCGGTGAAGACCAGGCGCAGCAGGTCGTCGTCGATGTCGTCGGGATCGGCGGGCTCCTCCGGGGGCGAGACGGCCGACAGGTCCCGGCCGATCTCCGCCAGCTTGCGGGCGTAGTTCTCCCGGCGCCGGACCAGGTCGACGGCACGACGGCGGGCGGTGGTCATGAGCCAGGCGCCCGGGTTGCCGGGCACCCCCTCCCGCGGCCACTGCTCCAACGCCGCGACCAGCGCGTCCTGCGCGAGTTCCTCGGCGATGCCGACGTCCCGGACGACCCGGGTGACGCCGGCGATGATCCGCGGCGACTCCATGCGGAAGACGGTCTCGATGGCCTCGGCGGTGCGCTCGGGCCGGGGCGCCGAGGGCTGGGCCGGGTTCGGGGTCGGCTCCGGACCGGGGGTCGGCTTCGGACCGGGGGTCGGCTTCGGACCGGGGGTCGGCTTCGGATCGGGGTTCGGCTCCGGACCGGAGTTCGGCTCCGAGGCCGGGGTGGGCTGCGGGGTCACAGCCCACCATCAGACACCCGTGGTGCCGCCCGGCCAAGCGGAACCGGCGTGAGGACCGGTCAGTCCTCGGCGATCTGCCGGACCTCGGCGGTGATCGTCCAGTAGTCCTCGTGCAGGGACAGGAACCGCTTGGTCCACTCGATCGCCTCGGCCTTGTCCTTGCACTGGCTGATCGAGTAACCGCCGATGACCTCCTTGGACTCGGTGAACGGCCCGTCGGTGACGGACAGCTGTCCGCCCTCCCAGGTGACCCGGCTGCCGTCCGAGGTCGGCGTGAGTCCGGCCGTGTCGAGCATGACTCCGGCCTTGGTGATCTCCTCCAGCAGTTTGCCCATCCGCTCCATGAGCTCGGGGCTCGGGCCCTCGGCGGGGGCGTTCTTCTCGTCGATGCGGATCAGGGTGAGAAAGCGCGGCATGGTGACTCCTCGGGGTCCTGCGGAGCGGGGCTCTTCCCCGCTCTCACCCCTGCGTCGATCGGGGGCCCGCCGGATCGACACGGTCGCCGGATTTCTTCGAAGAATTTTTCCGTGACGCCTTTTCCCAGGTCAGCGCAGCGACTCCCACAGCTTCTCGGCTTCCGGTTCCTCGGCCACCACCCGGTTGGGATCCGACGGCGCCTGCACCACGGGCATCATCAGCGTCCGTACCCCGCTGGCCGAGAGGCCCTGCAGGCTCCGTCCGAGGCGGGTCAGTTCGGCGAGGGAGTCCAGGCCGGTGTCGGTGGTGAGGCCGGCGGTGACCGTGTCGGCGACGCGGTACAGCTTGGCCGGGTCGGTGAGCAGGTCCTGGGAGGCGATCTGCTCCAGCAGGGCCTTCACCAGCTTCTGCTGAAGGCCTATGCGGCCCAGGTCGCTGCCGTCTCCTATGCCGTGCCGGGTGCGGGCGAACGCGAGGGCCTGGGTGCCGTCCAGATGATGCGTGCCCGCCTTCAGCCGCAGATGGCTGTCCTCGTCGGCGATGTCCTCGTCCGTGGTGACGGTGACGCCGCCGAGCGCGTCGACCAGCCGGGCGAAGCCGGAGAAGTCGATTTCGAGGTAGTGGTCCATGCGGACGTTCGTCATGGCCTCGACCGTCTTCACGGCACAGACCGGACCGCCCACCTCGTACGCGCTGTTGAACATGGAGTGGTGGGCGACTTGCGTCGAGCCGCCGGAGGGGCGTGGGCAGGACGGTCGGGTGACCAGGGTGTCGCGCGGGATGCTCACCACCGTCGCGCTGGTCCGCCCGGCGTCGAGATGGACGACCATCGCCGTGTCGGAACGGGCGCCCGAGCTGTCGCCGCCACCGAGCCTGCGGTTCTCCTTGCCGCTGCGCGAGTCCGAGCCCAGGACCAGGATGTTGAGGGCCTCGCTCGGCACGGCCGGGGCCGCGGGCGAGGGCGTGGTCACCGGCTTCGGCGGCCGGTTGTCGCCCAGCGCGCTGTCGATGTCGACGCCGGTGATGTTGTCGCTGAGACGCCAGTAGGCCCAGCCGGCCGCTCCGGCGCCCAGCACCAGCGTCCCCGCCAGGGTGAGGGCGGCGATCCTCAACGCTCTCGACCGCCGGCCCGCTTCTGTGTCCTCGTCCCCGTGGTGTCCCGTCACGAGCAGGAACATAAGTCCGAATTATTACGGGCAGGGAGTTCAGGGCGGCCTTTCTTCGGAAATTCTCAGATTTCAGGACCCGGGCTCACCCCAGTGACACCAAGGGCACCGGAGGACACGGAGCCGCTGCCGACTACGCCCGCTCACCCGTGCCGGACGAGCACCCCAGGGAAGCCGCCGGGCACCGACGAGTCGGCGCATCCGAAAGTTTCGAAGACGCAGCCGATTGGCTTCGGTGCCGGGCGGAAGCGTCCGAAACCCGCCGCCGACACGGCGCCTACCGCTCCGCCGGTCCCGTCGTACTGCTGCGCACCACCAGGCTCGTCGCCAGTTCCACGCGGGTCGCGGCCAACGTCCCCTCGTCCCGCCCGAGATCGAGGAGCAGCTTGGCCGCCGCCTCGGCCATCTCGGTCAGCGGCTGCCGTACGGTCGTCAGCGGCGGCCCGACCAAGGGCGCCACGGGCAGATCGTCGAACCCGACCACGCTCAGGTCCTCGGGGATGCGCAGCCCCAGCTCACGCGCGGCCTCGTACAGCCCGAGCGCCTGCAGGTCGTTCCCGGCGAAGACCGCGGTCGGCCGGTCCGGGCGGCGCAGCAGCTCCAGGCCGAGCCGGTAGCCGGCCTCGTGGTGGAAGTCGCCGCTCGCGATCAGGGCGGGATCCACCGGAAGCCCGGCCGTCTCCAGCGCGGCCCGGTAGCCGTCGATCCGGGCCCGGCTGCACATCATCTGCGAGGGTCCGCTGATCGCCCCGATCCTGCGGTGCCCCAGCTCGACCAGATGCCGGGTGGCCGCGAGACCGCCCTGCCAGTTGGTCGCGCCGATCGACGGCACGTCGGCGCCGGGGTCGCCGGCCGGGTCCATCACCACGAACGGGATGGACCGGCTGGTCAGCAGCGCCCGCTGCGACTCGTCGAGCCCGGACAGGACCAGGATCACACCGTGCGGCCGACGCGCGGCGACCTGGTCGGCCCAGGTCCGCCCCGGGGTGAGCCGCCCCGCGCTCTCGGACAGCACCACACTGAGGCCGGCGTCCCGGGCCACGTTCTCCACCCCCCGGATGACCTCCATCGCCCAGGCGCTCTCCAGCTCGTGGAAGACCAGGTCGATCAAGGGCGAACGGGTCGCCTCGGCACGGCGTCGCCGGTAGCCGTGGACGCGCAGCAGGTCCTCGACGCGGGCCCGGGTGGCCGGGGCGACGTCGGCGCGGCCGTTGAGGACCTTCGAAACAGTCGGCGCCGACACACCGGCCTCACGGGCGATCTCGGCGAGCGTCGCGGTCTGCGCGGTGCGCCCCTGCGTCCGGTTCTGCGTCCGGCTTTCAACGGGCTCCGGGGATGTCATGGCGGCGATCGTAACCCTGCGGGCCCCCTTGACGAAGTCCTCGCACCGCCATAGGTTCCCGGAACATTCGAAGTTCATAACGAAACATTCGTGAAAACGTTCGTGAGAGGGCCGTCCGTCCCCCCGACAGGAGCTTCATGACCACCGCGCCCTGGCGTGATCCCACGCTGCCCGCCGCCGCCCGCGTCGACGACCTGCTCCCCCGGATGACCCTGGAGGAGAAGACCGCCCAGCTGTACGGCGTGTGGGTGGGCGCCGCGACGGACGGCGGCGGGGTCGCTCCGCACCAGCACGACATGACCGTCGAGTCCTCCGACGAGGAATGGGCCGAGCTGATCACCCACGGCCTGGGCCAGCTCACGCGCTCCTTCGGCACCGCCCCCGTCGACCCGGCGCTGGGCGCGCAGGCACTGGCCCGCGCCCAGCGCCGTATCGCCGAAGCCGGGCGCTTCGGCATCCCGGCGATCGCACACGAGGAGTGCCTGGCCGGCTTCACCGCCTGGCAGGCCACGGCCTACCCCGTCCCACTGGCCTGGGGCGCGACCTGGGATCCGCCGCTGGTCGAGGAGATGGCCCGGCGCATCGGCGACGACCTGCGCTCGGCCGGCGTCCACCAGGGCCTGGCGCCCGTGCTGGACGTCGTACGCGATCCACGCTGGGGCCGGGTGGAGGAGACGATCGGCGAGGACCCGTACCTGGTCGGCACGGTCGGCGCGGCCTATGTGCGGGGCCTGGAAGCGGCGGGGGTCGTCGCCACGCTCAAGCACTTCGCCGGGTACGCCTCCTCGGCCGGTGCCCGCAACCTCGCCCCGGTACGGGCCGGTGTCCGCGAGTTCGCCGACGTCACCCTGCCGCCCTTCGAGATGGCCCTGCGCGAGGGCGGCGCCCGCTCGGTGATGGCCGCCTACACCGAGACGGACGGGGTCCCGGCCTCCGCGGACCCCGGGCTGCTGACCCGTCTCCTGCGCGAGGAGTGGGGCTTCACCGGCACGGTCGTCGCCGACTACTTCGGCATCGGCTTCCTCCAGACCCTGCACCGCGTCGCCGCGAGCCCGGCCGGGGCGGCCCACGCGGCCCTCACCGCCGGCATCGACGTCGAACTTCCGACCGTCAAGTGCTACGGCCGGCCACTGCTGGAGGCGGTCCGGTCGGGCGCGGTCCCCGAGGAGCTCGTGGACCGGGCGGCCCGTCGCGTCCTGCTCCAGAAGTGCGAACTGGGCCTGCTGGACGAGGACTGGACCCCGGAGCCGGCCACCGCGATCAACCTCGACTCGACGGGCAACCGCATCCTCGCCCGCCGTCTGGCGGAGGAGTCGGTGGTCCTGCTCGACAACCCCGACGGCCTGCTCCCGCTGGCCCCCGACACCCGCATCGCGGTGATCGGCCCCCGGGCGGCCGACGCCCTGGCGATGCTGGGCTGCTACTCCTTCCCGTCCCACGTCCTCACCCACCACCCCGAGGTGCCGGCCGGCATCGAGATCCCGACCGTCCTGGACGCCCTGCGCTCCGAACTCCCCGACGCCAAGGTGACCTTCGCGCAGGGCTGCGACGTGACGGACCCGGACACCGGGGGCTTCGAGGAGGCCATCACCCGCACCGCCGAGGCGGACGTGTGCGTGGCGGTCCTCGGCGACCGGGCGGGCCTGTTCGGCCGCGGCACCTCGGGCGAGGGCTGCGACGCCACGGACCTCGGCCTGCCGGGCGCCCAGGGCGAACTGCTGGACGCGCTGGTCGCCTCCGGCGTGCCCGTGGTGCTGGTGCTGCTGACCGGCCGCCCCTACGCCCTGGGCCGCTGGCACGGCCGCCTCGGGGCGGTCGTCCAGGCGTTCTTCCCGGGCGAGGAGGGCGGCCCTGCGGTCGCGGGTGTCCTGTCGGGCCGCGTGAACCCCTCGGGCCGCCTGCCCGTCAGCGTCCCGCAGGTGCCCGGCGGGCAGCCCTGGACCTACCTCCAGCCGCCGCTGGGCCTGGCGGGCGAGGTCAGCAACCTCGACCCGACCCCGCTGTACGCCTTCGGCCACGGCCGCTCGTACACGGCGTTCGCCTGGGAGGACTGCTCCGCGACGGAACCGGCCGAGCTCGGCACGGACGGCTCCCACGACGTGTCGGTGACCGTCCGGAACACCGGCGAGCGCGAGGGCGCCGAGGTCGTGCAGCTGTACCTGCACGACCCGGTGGCCTCGGTGACCCGCCCCGACGTCCGGCTGATCGGCTACCGGCGCGTGGAGCTGGCCCCGGGCGAGGCGGCCCGGGTCACGTTCCGCTTCCACGCGGACCTGTCGTCCTTCACGGACCGCTCGGGCCGCCGGGTCGTCGAACCGGGCGCACTGGAACTACGGCTGGCAGCGTCGAGCACGGACGTACGCCACACGGCCCGGCTGAACCTCACCGGCCCCGTACGGGTGCTGGGGCACGACCGGCGGCTGGTCTGCGGGACGGAAGTGGCCGGGCACTGACAGCCGAGGACGACGAGGAGTCAGTCGACCGCCACCGACTCGAACCGCCAGCGATGCACTGCCCGGGTGATCAACTCACCGTCCGGCTCGGGCAGTTCGGGCAGTTCGGCGTCGACGGGCGCGTCCCACCAGGTGAGGACGAGGACCCGGTCCTGGGGCGCCCGCAGGGTCTCGCGGCGCAGGGGCTCACGGGGGAGCTCCTGGGCGCGCGCCCAGGCCAGCAGGTCCTCGCCCCGTCCCTCGGACGCCCGGGCCTCCCACATCAAGGCGACCGTCACGAGTACAGGTTCTCCTTGCTCACCTCGTGCACATGGTCGTGGTCGCCCGGGACGTGAGGCTCCGTCACCGGCAGGGAGGAGTCGGCCGACAGGTCCCAGCTCGACGCGGCCCGGCCCCGGGCGACCATCTCGGCGCCGAGGGCGGCGACCATCGCGCCGTTGTCCGTGCACAGCTTGGGCCGCGGCACGCGCAGCCGGATCCCGGCGGCCTCGCAACGCTCCTGGGCTAGGACGCGCAGCCGGGAGTTGGCGGCCACACCGCCGCCGATCATCAGGTGGTCGACGCCCTCGTCCTTGCAGGCCCGGACGGCCTTGCGGGTCAGCACGTCCACGACCGCCTCCTGGAAGGACGCCGCCACGTCCCGCACCGGCACCTCCTCCCCCGCCGCCCGCTTGGCCTCGATCCAGCGGGCCACGGCGGTCTTCAGCCCCGAGAAGGAGAAGTCGTAGGCCGGGTCACGCGGGCCGGTCAGACCGCGGGGGAAGGCGATCGCGGTCGGGTCGCCCTCCTTCGCGTACCGGTCGATGACCGGGCCGCCCGGGAAGCCGAGGTTCAGCACGCGGGCGATCTTGTCGAAGGCCTCACCGGCCGCGTCGTCGATGGTCGCGCCCATCGGCCGGACGTCGGACGTGATGTCCGAGGACAGCAACAGCGAGGAGTGGCCGCCGGAGACCAGCAGGGCCATGGTCGGCTCGGGCAGCGCGCCGTGCTCCAGCTGGTCCACGCAGATGTGCGAGGCGAGGTGGTTCACGCCGTAGAGGGGCTTGCCGAGCGCGTAGGCGTAGGCCTTCGCCGCGGAGACGCCCACCAGGAGGGCACCGGCGAGACCGGGACCGGCGGTGACGGCGATGCCGTCGAGGTCACGCGCGGTGACGCCCGCCTCCTTCAGGGCGCGGTCGATGGTGGGGACCATCGCCTCCAGGTGGGCGCGGCTCGCGACCTCCGGGACGACACCGCCGAAGCGGGCGTGCTCGTCGACGCTGGAGGCGACGGCGTCGGCCAGCAGGGTGGTGCCCCGGACGATGCCGACACCGGTCTCGTCGCAGGAGGTCTCGATTCCCAGTACGAGGGGTTCGTCAGCCATTGATCTCGGTTCCTTGTACGGAGTTCTCGGGGGCGGTCAGGCGCATCACCAGGGCGTCCACGTTCCCGGGCTGGTAGTAGCCGCGCCGGAAACCGATGGGCTCGAAGCCGAAGCGCTCGTAGAGCTTCTGTGCGCGGACGTTGTCGACCCGGCACTCCAGCATCACCTCGGCGCACTCGAAGGTGGTGGCCGCCCGGAGCAGTTCGGCCAGCAGCCGTCCGCCGAGGCCGGTGCCCCACAGGTCCCGGGAGACGGCGATGGTCTGGACGTCGGCCTGCTCGCCGGTGGCGACGAGACCGGCGTACCCGACGATCCCGGAGCCGGACTCGGCGACCACGTACCGCCGGTTGGCCTCGGGCCCGCGGGCGTGGGCGAGCTCGGACCAGAACATGCCCCGGGACCAGGCGTCCTCGGGGAACAGGTTCCGTTCCAGTTCCAGCACGGGATCGATGTCCCACCAGCGCATCTCGCGCAGCGTGCACGTCACGGGTTCGGTCACTTGGGGGTGACCACCTTGTAGTTCTTGGGGACCTGGGCGTCGGGGCGGCGCAGGTACAGCGGGCGGGGCGCGGGGAGTTCCTCGCCGGCCGCCAGCTTCTCGGCGGCCAGCCGGGCGAGGGCGGCGGCGGACACGTGCTCCGGCTCGTGCGCCTTGGGGAAGGTCTCCGGGTACAGCAGCGCGCCCGCGCCGACCGCGGGCAGCCCCGCGACCTGCTCGGCGATGTCGGCGGGCCGGTCCACGGCCGGCTCGGTCACCCTGGTGCGGGAGTCGGTGTAGCGGGCCCAGTACACCTCCTTGCGGCGGGCGTCGGTGGCGACGACGAACGGGCCCCTCAGGTCGGCGGCGTAGGCGAGACCGTCCAGCGTGCACACGCCGTGCACGGGGACGCCGAGCGCGAGCCCGAAGGTGTCGGCGGTCATCAGGCCGACGCGCAGCCCGGTGTACGGTCCCGGACCGATCCCGGCGACGATCCCGGTGACGGCGTCGAGCCGCAGACCGACCTCGGCGAACATCCGGTCGATCGCCGGCAGCAGCAGTTCCCCGTGCCGCCGTGCGTCCACCTGACTCGAGGAGGCGATGACATCGCTTCCGTCGTGCAGCGCGACGGTGACAGCGGGCGTGGCGGTATCCAGAGCGAGCAAGAGCACGCAAACAGCCTACGGCTCCCCGGGGCCCGGCACGGTCGCGCCTGTCGGGTCGTCACCTGCTGCTACCGTCACCTACCGTCACGACAGGGATGTACGACGTGAGGTGAACGCCGGTGGCAGCCAGCAGCTCGGGAATCGTGGCCGGGCTCACCGCCGCGGCCCTCGCGACGGTCGGCTACCTCGCCCACCAGGCCGCCGAGACCCTCCCGGCCGGTCTGGGCAGGGCGGCGAAGGCGGGTGTCGCCCCGGCGGCCGGTACGTCGAAGGCGCCCCAGGCCAAGAAGGACCCCACCGCACTGCCCGGCGACTCCGGGAAGGGCGCCCGGGTCGTGTACTCGCTGCGCGGCGACCGCGTGTGGCTGGTCGCCGCGGACGAGGCGATCAGCCGTACGTTCAAGGTCGACCCGAGCGCGGTGGACCCGGCCCCGGGCAGCTACTCGGTGACGTCCCGCTCCAACTCGGCCACCGGCTCCGACGGCGTCCCGGTCGAGCACGTGGTGCGCTTCGCCAGTGTGGACGGCGTGGTCGTCGGCTTCAGCGCGGCCGTGAACGAGTCGGCCACCCCGGCCCCCGCCCCCGGACCGAAGGTCCGCACGGGCGGCATCCGCGAGTCCCGCGCGGACGGCGACGCGATGTGGACGTTCGCGACGATCGGCCGCACGGTCGTGGTCGTCCGCTAGGTCGTGTCCGGAGCCCTCAGGCCGCTTCGCGGTGCTCGGGGGTCCGCCGGGAGAGTTCCGGGTCGGGTGCGCGCGGCGGTGTCGAGAGCAGCGCCGCCGCCTCGCCGGCCGCCAGCAGGTCGCGCATGGACACCCCGGCGACCGCGAACCACTGCGGCTGCCCCTTGCTCTCTGTAGCCGACATGGACGCCTCCCGAAGGGCCGGGGCATGGTGGTTAGGTACACCTAACCACTGACTGGATACCATGTGACCACGCACAAGACGCCGGACGCAACATCTTGCCGACGTCTTGTCGGAACGTCCATCGAATGCCCGCACACCGGGACTAGGCGGCGAGCACGCTCAGGTCCGCCGTGGCCCAGCGTTCCCCCACACCGGTGACCGTCATCTGCCGGACCTCGTCGGTCGTGTCGCCCACCGCCCGGTGGATCACGACCTGGAGCCGGTCCTCGGTCAGCTCCTCGACCTTGCCCTCGCCCCACTCCACGACGACCACGGAGTCGGGCAGCGAGACGTCGAGGTCGAGGTCCTCCATCTCGTCGAGACCGCCGGAGAGCCGGTAGGCGTCGACGTGGACCAGCGGCGGCCCGTCGCCCAGCGAGGGGTGCACCCGGGCGATCACGAACGTCGGCGAGGTGACGGCCCCGCGTACGCCGAGCCCCTCGCCCAGCCCACGGGTCAGCGTCGTCTTGCCCGCGCCGAGCTCCCCGCTGAGCATCACCAGGTCACCCGCGCGCAGCAGTTTCGCGAGCCGGCGGCCCAGCTCCCGCATCTGCTCGGGGGACGTGACGACGATCTGGACGGAACCGGGCTCAGCCGGGCTGTGCGGTGCTGGTGCTTCCATAGCCCTTCACGGTAGCCCCTGCGGGCACGGCACCCGTGCGGGTGAGCAGGTCGGCGAGGCGGTCGGTGACCACTTCCGGGTGTTCCAGCATCACCAGGTGCCCCGCGTCCGGCACCAGCACCAGCTCGGCGTCGGGGAGCAGATCGGCGATGGCCTCGCTGTGCTCGCTCGGCGTGACCAGGTCCTGCACCCCGGCCAGCACGAGGACCGGCTGGTCGGCGAAGTGGGCGAGCGCCTCGGTCTTGTCGTGGTCGTTGAACGCCGGGTAGTACTCGGCGACCACGTCGATCGGTGTGCTCTCGATCATCCGCTCGGCGAACCGGGCGACGGCCGGGTCGACGTCCCGGGACGCGAAGGAGTACCGCTTGATGATCCCGGCGAACAGGTCCGCGGTGGCCCGGCGCCCCTTCTCCACCAGCTCGGCCCGCTGCCCCAGCGCCTTCAGCACCCCGGGCAGCACCCGCCGCACCGCGTTGACCCCGGCGACGGGCAGGCCGTAGTTGACCTCGCCGAGCCGCCCCGACGACGTGCCCACGAAGGCCACCCCGACGACCCGCTCGCGGATCAGCTCCGGGTACTGGTCGGCCAGGGCCATCACCGTCATGCCGCCCATGGAGTGCCCGACGAGCACCAGCGGCCCCTCGGGTGCCGCCGCGTCTATGACGGCCTTCAGGTCCCGGCCCAGCTGCTCGATGGTGACCGGTTCGTCGTCCCGCGTCTGGGCCACGCCCCGCCCGGACCGGCCGTGGCTGCGCTGGTCCCAGTGCACGGTGCGTACGACGCCCCGCAGGGCCGCCCGCTGGAAGTGCCATGAGTCCTGGCTGAGGCAGTAGCCATGGCTGAACACGACGGTGACGGGAGCGGGTGACTTGCGGCCGAACAGCCGGCGGCGGCGCGGGCCGATGGCGGCGGGGGCAGCCTCCTCGTCGAGGTCGTCGACCTCGTAGTAGAGCTCCGTGCCGTCGTCGGCGAACGCCTTGCCGGGCATGCCCCGCAGGGAGCCGTACGGCCCCGCCGAGTCCAGTGCGAGCCGGGCCTTCTGGCGCATGCCACGGCCGACCGTCATCCGCTCCAGGGCGACACCGGCGGCCGCACCCGCGGCCACCACGCCTATCGCCACGCCGGCGATACCGGTCGCCCGGCGCCAGCCTCCCGCCGCCCCCGCGGCGGAGGCCGCGACGGCCGCGGAGGCGACGTCCGCGACGACCTCCGCGCTGCTCTCGCTCACGTACCGCTCCTCTTCGCCGGGGTGCCGATCGGGTGACTCGCCGGGCCGGGTGATGCTGATGTTGCCTTTGTGACTGCCGTTTCTCGCGTGACCGGTTCTCTGTGCGAGTTACCCGTCCTGTTCCTCATTCACATAGACGCGAGGAACACGCGTTCCGATCCGGGTCACGATCTCGTAGGCGATGGTTCCGGCCGCCTGGGCCCAGTCCTCCGCGGTGGGCTCGCCCCGGTCCCCCGGCCCGAAGAGGACGGCCTCGGCCCCCGCCCCCGGTTCGTCGCCCCCCAGGTCGACCACGAACTGGTCCATGGCGACCCGCCCGGCGATCGTGCGCCACTTGCCCTCGACCAGGACCGGCCCGGCCGAGGAGGCGTGTCGCGGGATGCCGTCCGCGTACCCCAGCGGCACCAGGCCGAGGGTGGTCGCGCCGGGTGTCACGTACCGGTGGCCGTAGCTGACGCCGTGCCCGCCCGGTACGTGCTTGACCAGGGCCAGCGAGGCGGACAGCGTCATCACCGGGCGCAGCCCGAAGTCGGCCGGGGTGCCGAGCTCGGGGCTGGGCGAGATGCCGTAGGTGGCGATGCCGGTGCGGACCAGGTCGAAGTGGCTCTCGGGGAGCGTGAGGGTGGCCGGCGAGTTGGCGATGTGCCGGACCTCGGGCCGTACGCCCCGCCCCTCGGCGTGGGCGACCATGTCCCGGAACACGGCGAGCTGGGCGGCGATGGAGGGGTGCCCGGGCTCGTCGGCGCAGGCGAAGTGCGACCACAGCCCCGTGACGCGGAGCAGCCCCTCGGCCTCGGCTCGCAGCGCCGCATCGACGAGCGCGGCCCAGTCGTCCCCGGGCTGGCACCCGTTGCGTCCGAGGCCGGTGTCGGCCTTGAGCTGCACCCGAGCGGGCCGGCGGGCCGCCCTGGCCGCCTCGACGACCTCCTCCAGGGCCCACATCCCGCTGACCGACACGTCCAGCTCGGCGTCGATCGCCTCGCGCCACGGCCCGCCGGGCGTCCACAGCCAGCACATGATGCGCCCCGGCAGTCCGGCGGCCCGCAGGGCGAGGGCCTCCTCGGGGGTGGCCGTGCCCAGCCAGCTCGCCCCGGCGGCGAGCGCCGCGCGGGCGCACGGCACAGCTCCGTGGCCGTACGCCTCGGACTTCACCACGGCCATCACGGCCGCGCCCGGCGCATGGGCGCGCAGGGCCCGCACATTGGCCCGCAGGGCCGCCAGGTCGATCTCGGCGCGGGCCCGCAGGGGCGCGGTCGGGGCTGTTCTCTCGCTCATCGCGCCCAGTGTCTCAGAGGGCTGTGACGGCGGGTCGGCTACGTACCCCTGTGGGTCCCCCGGGGGGAGAACGACGCGGCATCGAGCCGTCGGCGGTGTGCGGCGATCGGTACCGGGCCCACGGCCCGGGCGGGTCGACCGCCGTCGGCCCCTGGCTCTCGTGCCGCCATCCGAGTGGTTTCCCTCGTGTCCGGTCCGATACGTCGGGCCGTCACCCCAGCACTTTCCGCCAAGCCCCCGGAACCGCCTCAGCCACGTCATGCGCCCCCACCGGCGCCCCCTCCGCCGCCAGCCGTCCGGCCAACCCGTGCAGATACGCCCCGACACTCCCCGCATCCACCGCCGACAGCCCCGCCGCCAGCAGCGACCCGCCGAGCCCCGACAGCACGTCCCCGCTCCCGGCCGTGGCCAGCCACCCCGTGCCGATACGTCGGGCCGTCACCCCAGCACATTCCGCCAAGCCCCCGGAACCGCCTCAGCTACGTCATGCGCCCCCACCGGCGCCCCCTCCGCCGCCAGCCGTCCGGCCAGCCCGTGCAGATACGCCCCGACACTCCCCGCATCCACCGCCGACAGCCCCGCCGCCAGCAGCGACCCGCCGAGCCCCGACAGCACGTCCCCGCTCCCGGCCGTGGCCAGCCACCCCGTCCCCGTCGGGTTCACCCGCACCGCGCCGCCCCCCGAGTCGGCCACCAGCGTCGTGGATCCCTTCAGCAGCACGGTCGCCCCGTACCGCCGGGCCAGTTCCCGGGCCGCCGCCAGCCGGCCGCCCTCGACCTCTGCCCGGTCCACACCCAGCAGCGCCGCCGCCTCCCCCGCGTGCGGTGTCATCAGCGTCGGCGCCCGCCGCCCCCGCACGACCTCGGCGTCCGCCAGCCGCAGTCCGTCCGCGTCGATCAGCACCGGCACGTCCGCCGCCAGCACCTCCGCCACCGTGGCGGCGTCGTCCCCGGCCCCCGGTCCGACGACCCATGCCTGCACCCGGCCGGCGTGCTTCGGCCCCTGGTCCGACACGAGCGTCTCGGGAAACCGTGCGATGACCGCGTCCCCGGCCGGGCCGACGTACCGCACGGCCCCGGCCCCTCCCCGCAGCGCCCCGGAGACGGCGAGCACAGCGGCCCCCGGGTACCGCGCCGACCCGGCGGCGATGCCGACCACGCCCCGCCGGTACTTGTCGCTCTCCGCCCGCGGCACCGGCAGCAGCCGAGCCACATCCAGGTGCTGCAGCGCCTCCAGCTCCGGCTCGGCGGGCAGTTCCAGCCCGATGTCGACCAGCCGTACCGACCCCGCGTACTCGCGGGCGGGGTCGATCAGGAGTCCCGGCTTGTGCGTCCCGAACGTGACGGTCAGATCGGCCCGCACGGCGACCCCGTGCACCTCCCCGGTGTCGGCGTCGACACCGCTGGGCAGATCGACGGCGACCACGGCTCCCCGCGACCGTCCGGCGGCAGCGGCCAACGGCACCGCGTCCGGCCGCAGCCCGCCCTTCCCCCCGATCCCGACGATCCCGTCGAGGACGAGGTCCGCGCCCTCGACGAGCGCCTCGCCCTGGCCGGCCGCCGCGACCCGCCCCCCGGCCCGCCGCAACGCCGCGAGCCCCGCCGCGTGCGCCCGCTCCGGCGCGAGCAGCACCGCGGTGACCCCGGCCCCCCGGCGGGCCAGCCGGGCCCCCGCGTACAGGGCGTCACCCCCGTTGTCGCCGCTGCCGACCAGCAGCACGACCCTGCTCCCGTACACCCGCCCCAGCAGGTCGGCGCAGGCCGCGGCGAGCCCGGCGGCGGCGCGTTGCATCAGCGCCCCCTCCGGCAGCCGCGCCATCAGCTCCCGTTCGGCGTTCCGGACCGTCTCCACGCTGTACGCACTACGCATGCGGTCGAGTTTCCCGTAGGAGTGCCGGGCCACTCCCCCTCACACGCACCTCCCGCACCTGCCTCCGCTGTGATCCGTGCCGCGTCCATTGACGCTTTGCCGCCCCTTTGCCAGACTCCCGGCCGCGCAGAAAGCGCTTGCACACTCCCCCACGTCCGACGAAACCGAGGCCCCCCATGGGACGCAGAGCCGCATTACTGGCCGCCGCCGGTGCCACCGCCCTCCTCACCGCCGCCGGCACCCTGACCGCCCCCGCCACGGCCGCCCCCACGCGCGCACTGGCCTGCGGAGACGGCTCCTACCAGGCCGAGGCCGTGCGGAGCGGAGGCACCTGGACCGCCCGGCGCGGCGGCGGCACGGTCTACACCGGCACCGACATGCGCGCGGCCGTCCAGGCCGCGGTCAACAGCCTCACCTCGGGGCGCACCGCGAAGGAACGGGTCGTGGTCCGCGGCTCGGGCTCGATCCCGGCGGGCTCCCGCATCTCCCTGCCGAGCTACACCGTCCTCGACGTCTGCGGCACGATCGACGTCACCGGCAGCGGCTCGGGCGACCAGGCGCCGGTCTACTCGCGCGGCACCCGCGACGTCGAGGTCCAGAACCTCAAGCTCACCGGCACCCCGCTCTACGGCATCTTCCTGCGCAACGTCCAGAACGTTGTGCTCGGCCAGATCGACATGCGCCTCTCCCGCGGCCTGGGCGTGCGCATCGACAACCGGGGCGACACCAGCCAGTGGACGCGCAACGTCCGCATCGACAACGTCTACGTCTCCGGCGCGTCCAGCCACGCGGTGGAGACGTACGGCGTCGACGGCCTCACCGTCGGCACGGTGACGGCCCGCAACGTCGGCGAGTCGGGCCTGCTGCTCAACCAGACCGTCAATGCCCGGGTCACCAGGGTGGACGCGGAGAACGCCGGCACGGGCACCGGCTACGCCGCCTTCCGCATGGCCAACCGCAACGGACGGATCGGCAGCGGCTATCCCACCAACATCCGCGTCGGCGAGGTCGTCGCTCGGGGCGGCGGACGCGGCGTGTTCTGCGTCTCGGAGAGCGGCGGGGCCGTCATCGACAAGGTGACGCTCGCCCACACCGGCAACAACTCGGTCCAACGTCAGCCTCGCGGCGCAGAGCGGCACGATCACGGGCGGCGGCGAGCTGCGCCTGGCGGCCCGCTCGGAGTTCCCCAACAACAGGGACATCACCATCCAGAACCTGACGGTCACCAACGCGGCCATCAGGGAGAGCCCGTGCGGTGAGAACACGACGTTCCGCAACATCACCCGGGTGAACAGCAGCCAGTCGATCTGCTGACCCGGCACTTCGAAGCCCCCGCCCGGGCGTACGGGCGGGGGCTTCGGCCGTGTCCGGGGCCGTATTCCCCCGGGCCGCGCCCGGGCGTATGATCGAGCCGTGTTTTGAACTCGTTCAAAAGGGGGATCGACGAGACATGACCAGCTCGACGGCATCCAAGGAAACAGACAGCCCCGCCACCGCCCTGGGCCCCACGGCCCTGGTCCTCGGCGTCTTCTCGGCGGTGGGGACCTGGGCGTTCCTGATCCCGTGGACGGTCCTGGCCGGAGCGCTCGCGATGACGTTCGGCGCGATGGGCCTCCACTACGCCCGCAGGGGCGTGGGCCGGGTGTGGCCGGCGGCGGCCGGTGCGACCCTGGGCGCGATCGGCTTCATCGGCACGGCCACGCTGATCTGGACCCTGTCCTAGAGGTGCTCTCACCCCTCGGCGATGACCACCGCGGAGGCCACGCCTGCATCGTGACTCAGCGACACGTGCCAGCTCCGCACGCCGAGTTCGGCGGCCCGGGCCGCCACCGTCCCGGTCACCCGCAGCCAGGGCCGCCCGGTGTCCTCGACACACACCTCGGCGTCGGTCCACAGCAGCCCCGGCGGAGCACCCAGCGCCTTGGCCAACGCCTCCTTGGCCGCGAACCGGGCGGCGAGCGAGGCAGCCCCCCGCCGCTCCCCGCTGGGCAGCAGCAACTCCCGCTCCAGGAACAGCCGTCCGGCCAGCGCGGGCGTACGCTCCAGTGAAGCCGCGAACCGCTCGATCTCGGCAACGTCGATGCCGACCCCGATGATGCTCATGGGCAGCACCCTACGGTGACGGGCCGGATCGGGCGGGAAACGGCTCCCGGGCACCGCACGATGGACCCCATGATCCTCAACTTCCGCTCCCCGCTATAGAGTTCGCGCTGACCGCGATGTGCAAACGGCATCGCACCGAACGGGAGGACATCGACCCCATGAAGTTCAAGTCGCTGGGGACCACGGCCAGTGCCATAGCTCTCCTCGCCACGGCCCTCACGGGCACCGTCGCCACCGCCGGCACCGCCGCCGCGGCGACGCAGCCGGACTGCAGCAGCGCGCTGACCAACGTGAAGCCCAAGGCGACCGTCAACCTCCGCAGCCAGCCCAAGACGAGCTCGACCGCTCTCGGCACCTGGGGCAAGGGTCAGAAGGGCGGCATCTGCTTCGGCGGCAGCAAGCCCGTCACGGGCGGCAGCTACACGGCCTGTGGCAAGACGAGCAACAAGTGGTACTTCGGCGGCCCCAACAGCACCAGCGTGGAAGGCTGGGTCCCGGCGACCTGCCTGCCCATCTGAGCCGAGCACCTGACGGCCTGACCGGCCGAGCCAGGGGCGAAGGGCCGGACGGCCCTTCGCCCCTTCCGCTCACTCCGGCTTCCCGCTCACTCCACCGTCACCGACTTGGCCAGGTTCCGGGGCTGGTCCACCTCGTTCCCCCGAGCCGTCGCCAGCTCACACGCGAACACCTGAAGCGGCACCGTCGCGACGAGCGGCTGCAACAGAGTCGGCGTGGCGGGGGTCCGGATCAGATGGTCCGCGTACGGCACGACCGCCTCGTCGCCCTCCTCCGCGATCACGATCGTCCGGGCGCCCCGCGCCCGGATCTCCTGGATGTTGGACACGATCTTGTCGTGCAGCACCGACCGGCCGCGCGGCGAGGGCACCACCACGACCACCGGCAGGTCCTCCTCGATCAGGGCGATCGGACCGTGCTTCAGCTCCCCGGCTGCGAACCCCTCCGCGTGCATGTAGGCGAGTTCCTTGAGCTTCAGCGCGCCTTCGAGCGCCACCGGATACCCCACGTGCCGCCCGAGGAACAGCACCGTCTTCTTCGAGGCCAGCGTGCGTGCCAGCTCCCGCACCGGCTCCATGGTGCCCAGCACCTGATCCACCGCACCGGCGATCGAGGACAGGTCGCGGATCACCGCCCGGATCTCGTCGCCCCACTTCGTGCCGCGCACCTGGCCCAGGTACAGGGCGACCAGGTAGCACGCCACGAGCTGCGTCAGGAACGCCTTGGTCGAGGCGACCGCCACCTCCGGCCCGGCGTGCGTGTACAGCACCGCGTCCGACTCGCGCGGAATCGTCGAACCGTTGGTGTTGCAGATCGCCAGCACCTTGGAGCCCTGCTCACGGGCGTGCCGCAGTGCCATCAGCGTGTCCATGGTCTCGCCGGACTGGGAAATGGCGATGACCAGCGTCTGCGCGTCCAGGATCGGGTCCCGGTAGCGGAACTCGCTCGCCAGCTCCACCTCGCAGGGCAGCCGCGTCCAGTGCTCGATCGCGTACTTGGCGATCATCCCGGCGTGGAAGGCCGTACCGCAGGCGACGATGACGACCTTGTCGATCTCCCGCAGCACCCCCTGCGGGATCCGCACCTCGTCCAGCGTCAGCGACCCGGAACCGTCGATCCGGCCCAGCAGCGTGTCGGCGACCGCCTTGGGCTGCTCGGCGATCTCCTTGAGCATGAAGTAGTCGTAGCCGCCCTTCTCGGCGGCCGACGCGTCCCAGTCCACGTGGTACGACCGCACGTCGGCCGGGCGGCCGTCGAAGCCCGTCACCGTCACGCCGTCCCGGCGCAGCTCCACCACCTGGTCCTGGCCGAGCTCGATCGCCGAGCGCGTGTGGGCGATGAACGCGGCGACGTCCGACGCGAGGAAGGCCTCGCCTTCCCCGACACCGACCACCAGCGGCGAGTTCCGCCGCGCGCCGACGACCACGTCCGGCTCGTCGGCATGCACGGCGACCAGCGTGAACGCGCCCTCCAGCCGACGGCACACCAGCCGCATCGCCTCGGCGAGATCCGCGCAGGAGGAGAACTCCTCGGCGAGCAGATGCGCCACGACCTCGGTGTCCGTCTCGGAGGACAGCTCGTGGCCGCGCTCCGCCAGCTCGGCCCGCAACAGCGCGAAGTTCTCGATGATGCCGTTGTGCACCACCGCGACCCGTCCCGCGTTGTCGATGTGCGGGTGGGCGTTGGTGTCCGTCGGCCCGCCGTGCGTGGCCCAGCGGGTGTGCCCGATGCCCGTGGCGCCGGTCGGCAGCGGTCGGCCGTCCAGTTCCTTCTCCAGGTTGAGCAGCTTGCCGGCCTTCTTCGCCGTCGCCAGCCCCCCGTCGGCCAGGACGGCGACGCCCGCCGAGTCGTACCCCCGGTACTCCAGCCGCTTCAGTCCGGCCATCACGACCTCGAGCGCCGACTGCGGCCCCACGTATCCCACGATTCCACACATGGGCGGCAGCTTAGGGTCGATTCGCGTGCCGAACCGGCCGCTGCGTGCCCGAAATCGGAAATTCACACCGGGGCAGGAGGCCCTGTCAGACCTTCGCCCGATAGGCCCGCATGGCCAACGGATAGAACACCAGCGCGATACCCGCCGCCCACACCAACGACCACAACACCGGCTCCGCCACCGCCCCGCCCAGCAGCAGCCCCCGGAACGCGTCCGACAGATGTGTCACGGGATTGACGTCGCTCCACGCCTGGAGCCAGCCGGGCATCGTGTCGACGACGACGAACGCGCTGCTGGTGAAGGTGATCGGGAAGATCAGCGTGAAGGCGAACGCCTGGACCTTCTCGGCGTCACCGGCCAGCATCCCGATCAGCACCGCGCTCCAGGACACGGCCGCGGCGAACACCACCACCAGCAGTGTGCCGAGCAGGAAGCCGCCGAATCCGCCGGTGATGCGGAAGCCGAGCGCCAGGCCGAGGCCGATCATCAGCAGCAGCGCCCACAGGTGCTTCGCGAGGTCCGCGGTGATCCGGCCGATGAGCGGGGCGGAGCGGGCGATGGGCAGGCTGCGCAGCCGGTCGAAGACGCCCTTGGTGAGGTCGGTGTTGAGCGCCATCGCCGTGTACATCGTCATGAACAGGGTGTTCTGCACGATGATCCCGGGCAGCGCGTACTTCAGGTAGGCGTCGGGCGAGCCGGCCATCTGCCCGCCCAGCACGTAGGTGAACAGGAACACGAACATGATCGGCGTGATGCTGTAGTCGACCAGTTCGAGCGGGTTGTGCTTGACGGCGACCAGGCTCCGCCAGGCCATCGTGAGGGTCTGCCGCACTCCGGCGAGGGGCGGCACCCGGCCCGACGCGGTGACCGGTGCGGTGAGGGTGGTGGCGGTGGCGGTCATGACCGGCTCACCGCCTTCTCCAGCTCCTCGTCCTCCCGGACGGCCGCACCGCCGTCCTCTTCGGCCTCGCCCGGCTCGGCGCGGTGGCCGGTCAGGGAGAGGAAGACCTCGTCGAGCGAGGAGCGGCGCAGGGCCAGCTCACCGACCGCGATGCCCTCCCGGTCCAGCGCGCGCACGACGGCCGGCATCAGCTCGGGGTCCTTCACCGGGGCGGTGACCGTCTCGCCCTCGATCCGGGCCTGAGACCCCGCGGCCCCGGCCACCAGCGCATGGGCCCGCGCGAGGTCCTGCCCGGCGATCGGCCTGAGCTCCAGCACCTGGCCGCCGACCTGCGCCTTCAACTGGTCCGGCGTGCCCTCGGCGATCACGCGTCCCTTGTCGATCACCACGATGTCGTCGGCGAGGACATCGGCCTCGTTCAGGTACTGCGTGGTCAGCAGGGCGGTCGCACCGTCCGCGACCAGGCCGCGCAGCATGTCCCACAGCTCACCGCGGCTGTGCGGATCAAGACCCGTGGTCGGCTCGTCGAGGAAGAGGATGCTCGGCCGGCCGACGAGGCTGGCCGCGAGATCCAGGCGCCTGCGCATGCCGCCCGAGAAGGTCTTCGCGGCCCGCCCGGCCGCGTCGGTCAGCTGGAACCGATCCAGCAGTTCACCGGCCCGTGCCTTCGCCTCCCGCCTCGGCAGACCCAGCAGCCGGCCGATGAGCAGCAGGTTCTCCGTGCCGGTCAGGTTCTCGTCGACCGCCGCGTACTGCCCGGTCAGCCCGACGAGGGAGCGCACGACCCCGGCCTCCCGGACCACGTCGTGGCCGGCCACCCGGGCCCTGCCCCCGTCCGGGCGCAGCAGTGTCGCGAAGATCCGCACCGCGGTGGTCTTTCCCGCGCCGTTGGGGCCCAGCAGCCCGAGCACCGTGCCCCTGCGGGCCGCCAGGTCGACACCGGCCAGCGCCTCGGTCTCCCTGAACCGCTTGACCAGGCCTTCCGCCTCTATCGCGTACGTCATGGGTACCCCCAGGCGTTCGTGGACCCCGGACCGGGCCCATCTCTCCCACAACTGTGACGCACACCACTGACATTCCACCTGCATCAGGTTTTCTCGGGAGGAAACCGGGCGAACACCTCGCGTGACGGATCCCACCTCACCATCCGTTCGTACGCCCGTAACAATGGACTGTGATCTCTCCGGTCTCCTCGATGCCCCGGAGCGCCCACCGGCCCCGCCCGGAGGCGACTCCCTACGTCGACCTCACCCGAGCCGAGTGGAGCGCGCTGCGTGACAAGACGCCGCTTCCGCTGACGGCCGAGGAGGTCGAGAAGCTGCGCGGTCTCGGCGACGTGATCGACCTCGACGAGGTGCGGGACATCTACCTCCCGCTGTCCAGGCTTCTCAACCTCTACGTCGGTGCCACCGACGGCCTCAGAGGCGCGCTGAACACGTTCCTGGGCGAACAGGGCTCCCAGTCGGGCACGCCGTTCGTCATAGGCGTGGCCGGTTCGGTCGCCGTGGGCAAGTCGACGGTCGCCCGCCTCCTGCAGGCCCTGCTCTCGCGCTGGCCCGAGCACCCGCGCGTCGAGCTGGTCACCACCGACGGCTTCCTGCTGCCCACGAAGGATCTCCAGGCCCGCGGCCTGATGTCCCGCAAGGGCTTCCCGGAGTCCTACGACCGCCGGGCCCTGACCCGTTTCGTCGCCGACATCAAGGCCGGCAAGAACGAGGTCACCGCGCCCGTCTACTCCCACCTGATCTACGACATCGTCCCCGACAAGAGGCTCACGGTCCGCCGCCCCGACATCCTGATCGTCGAGGGCCTGAACGTCCTGCAGCCCGCCCTGCCCGGCAAGGACGGCCGCACCCGCGTCGGTCTGGCCGACTACTTCGACTTCAGCGTGTACGTCGACGCCCGCGTCGAGGACATCGAGACCTGGTACCTCAACCGCTTCCGCAAGCTGCGCGCGACCGCCTTCCAGGACCCGTCCTCGTACTTCCGCAAGTACACCCAGGTCTCGGAGGAGGAGGCCCTGGACTACGCCCGGACGATGTGGCGCACGATCAACCGGCCCAACCTGGTGGAGAACATCGCGCCCACCCGCGGCCGCGCCACCCTCGTCGTGCGCAAGGGCCCGGACCACAAGGTGCAGCGGCTGAGCCTGCGCAAGCTGTGACGCCCGGGGGAAAGACCGGTTAGATGGGCGTCATGCTCCATCTGCGTCTGATCACACCGTCCGACCGGACCGACGAGGTGGTCCTGCTGATCGAGAAGACGGTCGGCACCACCCACCTCGTCGTACTGCCGGGCGTCGCCCGCGACCCCGCCGGGGACGTGGTGATGTGCGACGTGGCCCGCGAGGCGGGCGACGAACTGCTCACCGGGCTGCGGGAACTGGGCATCGACACCACCGGCTCCATCGCCGTCGAGTCCATCGACCTGTCCCTGTCCGAGCGGGCCGATCAGGCGGAGGCCGACGCACCGGGCGAGGGCGCCGACGCCGTCCTGTGGGAGCACCTGACCGACGCCACGCACGGGGAGTCCACCCTCTCCGTCACCTACCTCGCGTTCCTCACGCTGGCCACGATGATCGCGGCCTGCGGTGTGGTGCTGGACAACGCGATCCTGATCGTGGGCGCCATGGCGGTGGGCCCCGAGTTCGGCCCCCTCGCCGGCATCTGCACCGCGACGGTCCTACGCCGCCCGCGCCTGGCCCTGCGCTCGCTGATCGCCCTCCTGGTGGGCTTCGCGGCGGCGATGGCGGTTACCGTCGCCTTCAGCCTCTTCATGGACGCGGTCGGCTTGTTCACCGAGGCCCGGCTGGAGGGCGACCGCCCCAACACCGGGTTCATCTACGCCCCCGACTGGTTCTCCCTCGTCGTGGCGGTCCTGGCCGGCATCGCCGGCACGCTCTCCCTGACCTCGGCCAAGTCGGGCGCGCTGGTGGGGGTGGCCATCTCCGTCACCACGGTCCCGGCCGCCGCCAACGCGGCAGTCGCCTTCAGCTACGGCGACACGAGCCAGACCTGGGGCTCCACCCAGCAGCTCCTGCTGAACCTGCTGGGCATCATCGTGGCCGGCACGGCGACGCTGCTGGTCCAGAAGTGGCTCTGGTCGAAACAACGCATGCGGGCAAACGCCCTGTAGGAGCAGCGCCTCAGGGGCGCGGGGAACTGCGCGACAAGCCACGACGGACGGTCAGCCCGCGGACGAGAGCATCCCCGCCCCCTACCCGAGAAGGCCCACTACCCCAGCGCCGACTTCACCGCGTCGGCCAGCCGCCCCGCCACAGACCGAGCCTGCTCGATATCGGCCGCCTCCACCATCACCCGGACCAACGGCTCGGTCCCGGAGGGCCGCAGCAGCACCCGCCCGGTCGCCCCGAGCTCCCGCTCCGCGTCCGCCACGGCCGCCGACAGCTCCGCGGACGTCCCCACCCGGGACCTGTCCACATCCGGCACATTGATCAGCACCTGCGGCAGCCGCTCCATGACACCGGCGAGATCCGCCAGCGTGCGCCCGCTCTGAGCGACCCGAGCCGCCAGCAGCAGCCCGGTCAGCGTGCCGTCGCCGGTCGTCGCGTGGTCGAGGATGATCACGTGCCCGGACTGCTCACCGCCGAGGGCGAACCCGTGCTCCTTCATCTCCTCCAGCACGTACCGGTCACCGACGGCGGTCTGCACCAGCCGGATGCCCTCGCGCTCCATGGCGAGCTTGAACCCGAGGTTCGACATCACCGTGGCGACGACCGTCTCGGACCGCAGCGCGGAGCGCTCCCGCATCGCCAGCGCGAGCACAGCGAGAATCTGGTCCCCGTCCACCTCCGCGCCGGTGTGGTCGACGGCCAGGCACCGGTCGGCGTCACCGTCGTGCGCGATGCCGAGATCGGCCCCGTGCTCGACGACGGCGGCCTTGATCTTGTCCAGGTGCGTCGACCCGCACCCGTCGTTGATGTTGAGCCCGTCGGGCTCGGCCCCGATCGTGACGACCTCGGCACCAGCCTGCTGGAACGCCTCCGGCGAGACCCGGGCGGCGGCGCCGTGCGCCTCGTCCAGGACGACCTTCAGCCCGTCGAGCCGGTTCGGCAGAACACTCAGCAGATGCGCGACGTACCGGTCGGCGCCCTCTTCGTACGCGCGTACGCGGCCCACGCCGGACCCGGTCGGCCGGTCCCACGGGGCGCCGGTGCGGTGCTCCTCGTAGACGGACTCGATGCGGTCCTCCAGCTCGTCGGCGAGCTTGTGCCCGCCGCGGGCGAAGAACTTGACGCCGTTGTCCGGCATGGCGTTGTGGCTGGCGGAGAGCATCACACCGAGGTCGGCGCCGAGCTCGCCGGTCAGGTACGCCACGGCGGGCGTCGGCAGCACGCCGACCCGCAGGACGTCCACGCCGGCGCTGGCGAGGCCCGCGACCACGGCGGCTTCCAGGAACTCCCCGGACGCACGGGGGTCACGTCCGACCACGGCCTTCGGCCGGTGTCCCTCGAACGTGCCCGCCTCGGCCAGTACGTGCGCCGCGGCCACGGAGAGGCCCAGGGCCATTTCCGCCGTCAGGTCCGCGTTGGCGACACCGCGCACGCCGTCCGTGCCGAAGAGTCGTCCCACAGTGGTGTCCTCCGAATTGCTGAAGAGAGTGCGGCTCACATCCCCGAGTGCACCCCCTGAGATTGTCCGGGGGCTGTAGGGGTTGTGTAAACGAAACCGCCCCGGCAGCACAACCGTGCCGCCGGGGCGATTGTTGCGAAGCCAGTCGCAAGGACGGGCGACGCGATTAGCGCTTGCTGTACTGCGGAGCCTTGCGGGCCTTCTTCAGACCGGCCTTCTTGCGCTCGACCGCACGGTCGTCGCGCTTGAGGAAGCCGGCCTTCTTCAGCGGGCCGCGGTTGTTGTCGACGTCCGCCTCGTTCAGCGCACGGGCGACACCGAGACGGAGCGCACCGGCCTGGCCGGAGACACCGCCACCGGCGATGCGGGCGATGACGTCGTAGCGGCCCTCGAGCTCGAGAACCTTGAACGGCTCGTTGACTTCCTGCTGGTGCACCTTGTTCGGGAAGTAGTCCTCGAGGGTGCGACCGTTGATCTTCCACTTGCCGGTGCCCGGGACGATCCGGACACGGGCGATGGCGTTCTTGCGACGGCCCAGGCCGGCGGCCGGCTGGGGCTCGCCGAAGCGGGACGCCATGGACTCCGAGGTGTACTCACCCTCGACGGGGACCTCGGACTCGGTGGTGTAGCTGTCGATGTCGATCTCTTCGAGCGGCTGCTCGGCAGTGGTCTCGGCCACGATGCTCCTCAGATTCTCTTCAGTCTTAGGGGGTGGCCGGACTTACTGCGCGACCTGGGTGATCTCGAACGGCTGCGGCTGCTGCGCGCCGTGCGGGTGCTGGTCACCCTTGTAGACCTTCAGCTTCGAGAGCATCTGACGGCCCAGCGTGTTCTTGGGGAGCATGCCCTTGACGGCCTTCTCGATGGCCTTCTCGGGGTTCTTGTCGAGCAGCTCGTCGTAGCGGACGGAGCGCAGACCACCCGGGTAGCCGGAGTGGCGGTACGCCATCTTCTGGGTCCGCTTGTTGCCGGACAGGTGCACCTTGTCCGCGTTGATGATGATGACGAAGTCACCAGCGTCGACGTGGGGGGCGTAGATCGGCTTGTGCTTGCCCCGGAGGAGCGTCGCGGCAGTGGTGGCGAGACGACCCAGGACAACGTCCTGAGCGTCGATGACGTGCCACTGGCGCGTCACATCGCCGGGCTTGGGGCTGTACGTACGCACGGTTCGTAGCCTTCGCTTCGAGTGAATGGTCCATAACTGGTCACCGAAACGATCACGACAGCCTGGACCGCACTGCGGCGACGCATACCGCGTACGTGGGGTCGCTGGTCATCGGCCCGGTGGACCGGTGTAAGGGCCCGTCCCGTGAGAATGAGCAAGCCAATACACAACGAACAAGCAGAATACCGGGGCGCACCACAAGGGTCAAAACGCGGTATCACCGCAGCCGCTCGGTCACCGAAACGCACAGGGCGGCACAGAGCGTGACGGCCCTGCGCAGCGTCCTCCGCCGCGGCGACCGTACATACGGAAACACCGACGAGACGAGCACGTCCACGGCGACCGCGGCGCACCACCGCGGCACGGACCCGCCACCGCGCGGACGACGGAACGCCCCCAGCGCCCCCACCACGGCCGACGGCCACACCCCGGCCGCGAGCGCCGGCCAGAACAGCAGACACACCAGCAGCACCACGGTCGGCAGCAGTCGCCCCAACCACCCACAGATGTCGCCTTTGCCCGTGCGCATGGGAGGAACGCTAGGGGCTCGGGAGCCCAACCGGGCGGACCAGCACACCCCTTGTCCCGTCTAAGATGCGCCCCATGAGCTTTGGGCAGGGGGGACCTCAGTCCCAGTGGGATCCCTGGAAACCGCAGTCGCAGCAGCCCTGGACCAGCGGGGGCGGCCAGTCTCCGGACTGGGCAGCGCTCGCTGAAGCCTCCGAGGCCCGCAACAAGCGACGACGAGTTCTGCTGATCGGCGGCGGCGCGTTCGCCACGGCCGCGATCGGCACCGCCGTCGCGGTGGCCGTCGTGTCGGCGGGCGGCGGCAACCAGGGCAACCCGACCTCGCTGCCCTCGTCCGACATCCCGAGCCAGTCCGCCTCGGCCCCGTCGTTCGCCCCGACCAGCGCCCCGCCGCCGCTGGACCCGAAGGACTTCATCGCCAGCGCGAAGAAGGACAAGGCCCCGCTCAGCCCGGACACGCTCTTCCCGGGCACCCAGCTCACCGTGGGCGAGACGGTCTACAAGAAGGGCCCCACGGCGGACACGAGGAACTGCGCCTCGGCGGCCGGCGGCACCCTCCCCAAGATCCTCACCGGGAACGACTGCACCCGCCTGATACGGGTGACCTACGTCAGGGACGGCATCGCGGTGACGGTCGGCGTGGCCGTCTTCGACACCGAGGCACAGGCCGCCAAGGCGAGGAACCAGAGCACCAAGAAGAGCTATGTCAAGTCGCTCTCCGGCGGCGGCGTGAAGGCCTTCTGCGAGTCCGGCTTCTGCCGCACCACCAGCAACTCCTACGGCCGCTACGCCTACTTCGGCAACGCCGGCTTCACCAGCGGCAAGGACGTGACGCCCAAGGACACCGCGGTCTACAGGACCGGGGACGACCTGGCCCAGTTCACGTTCAACCAGATCCGCCGCCGCGGCGAGGCCCAGGCCTCGGCCGCGGCCGACGAGTGAGCTGACGTCAGCAGCAGCCGGCCGACGGCAGCGACCGCTTGTTCCGCGCCTCCCTGCTGCGCGCGGCGAGCAGTTCGTCGGCCGGGTAGCCGACCTCCTCCAGCGTCAGCCCGTGCGGCCGTACGACGTGCACGGCCGAGTCCCGTACGCCGGCCGCCAGCACCTTCCCCGGCCAGTCGGCCGGCCGGTGCCCGTCCCCGACGAACAGCAGCGCCCCGATGAGCGAGCGCACCATGTTGTGGCAGAAGGCGTCGGCCCGCACGGTGGCGGTGATGATCCCGTCGTCACCGCGCACCAGGCTCAGCTCCTGCAGCGTGCGGATGGTGGTCGCCCCCTCCCGCTTCTTGCAGTAGGCGGCGAAGTCGTGCTCGCCCAGCAGCCCCCGGGCGGCCTCGTTCATGGCCGCCACGTCGAGGGGCCAGTCGTGCCACAGCACATGGCCGCGCAGCAGCGGGTCGACGCCCCCGGGGTTGTCGGTGACCCGGTACGCGTACCGCCTCCAGACCGCCGAGAAACGGGCGTTGAAGCCGCTGGGCGCCTCCCTGAGGGCCCAGACCCGTACGTCCCGGGGCAGACGGCCGGCGAGCCGCTTCAGCAGCTTCTGGTGGTGCTCGGCCCAGACCGCACGCGGCAGGTCGACGTGAGCGACCTGCCCCCGCGCGTGCACCCCGGCATCGGTACGCCCCGCCACGGTCAGTTCGTACGTCTCCCGCGACCGCGTCACGGTCCGCAGGGCGTCCTCGATCTCCCCCTGCACGGTCCGCCGCCCCCCGGCCTGCTTGGCCCACCCGGAGAACTCACTCCCGTCGTACGACAGATCGAGCCGGACCCGGACGTGGCCGGCCTCTACTTCGTCACTCACGTACAGATCCTCTCAGAACACAAAAGCGGGCCCGTCCCCGTAAAGGAACGGACCCGCCAACGCCCTTGAAGGGGCGCGGGGAACTGCGCGACGAGCCACCACGAACCCGCGGCCGCAAGCGCACAGCCCCCGGCAGACGCTTAGGCGTCCTTGGACTCCTCGGCGTCCTCGGCCTTGGTCGTGTCGACCTGAGCCTCGGCAGCCTCGTTGTCCTTCGCGGCGCGCTTGGTCGCGGCCTCGGCCTCGCCCGTCGCCTCCTGCGCCACCGTCAGCGCCTCGACCAGCTCGATGACGGCCATGGGCGCGTTGTCGCCACGGCGGTTACCGATCTTGGTGATGCGGGTGTAGCCACCCGGACGGTTCTCGTAGCGCGGGCCGATCTCGGTGAAGAGCGTGTGCACGATGCTCTTGTCCGTGATGACCTGGAGCACCTGACGGCGGTTGTGAAGGTCGCCCTTCTTCGCCTTGGTGACCAGACGCTCGGCGTACGGACGCAGCTTGCGCGCCTTCGCCTCGGTGGTGGTGATGCGGCCGTGCTCGAACAGCGCCTTCGCGAGGTTCGCGAGGAGGAGCTTCTCGTGCGCGGCGCTGCCGCCCATACGGGCGCCCTTGGTGGGCTTCGGCATGGTGTTTCTCCTAGGTGTCTGCCCCGGCCGTGTCAGGTACCGGGGTCAGTATCTGAGCAGACGGTTGCCTGTCAGAGATCCGGGAGCCGCCCCGAAGGGCGCTCCCGGAAGGGGCGCGGGGAACTGCGCGACAAGCCACAGCGCACCCGCACCCGAAAACCGATCAGTACTGCTCGGTCTCCACGAAGCCCGCGTCCGCGTCGTCGTCCGCACCGAAGGCGTCGGCAGCAGCGGTCGGGTCGAACCCGGGAGGCGAGTCCTTGAGCGCCAGGCCCATACCCGCCAGCTTCGCCTTGACCTCGTCGATCGACTTCGCACCGAAGTTGCGGATGTCGAGCAGGTCGGCCTCGGAACGCGCCACGAGCTCACCCACGGAGTGGATGCCCTCGCGCTTGAGGCAGTTGTACGACCGAACGGTGAGCTCCAGCTCCTCGATCGGCAGCGCCAGGTCGGCGGCCAGGGCGGCGTCCGTCGGGGACGGGCCCATGTCGATGCCCTCGGCGTCGATGTTGAGCTCGCGGGCCAGACCGAACAGCTCGACCAGGGTCTTACCGGCCGACGCCATGGCGTCACGAGGACGCATCGCCTGCTTGGTCTCGACGTCGACGATCAGCTTGTCGAAGTCGGTCCGCTGCTCGACACGCGTGGCCTCGACCTTGTACGTGACCTTGAGCACCGGCGAGTAGATGGAGTCGACCGGGATCCGGCCGATCTCCTGGCCGACCTGCTTGTTCTGCACGGCGGAGACGTAACCGCGGCCACGCTCGACCGTGAGCTCCATCTC
>NZ_JBEOXI010000084.1:0-30548 GCF_040296465.1 Streptomyces sp. NPDC002130 | reverse complement strand
GCCTCGATGACGTCGCGGACCCGCTGCGGGGACGGGCTCGCGCCCAGGAAGTCCCGGGTGGCCGGCGGCCCCCACTGGGCGAGGCCGCTGGTCGACATGGGCGCCCAGCCGGGTTCGACGTCGTGGGAGAACAGGTCGCCGTCGGCGAAGTGCTCGAGCATGAAGTGGTCGGGGTCGCGCCAGTAGTCGAAGAGCTGGCTGCCCTGGATGTGCCGGCCGATGCCCCAACTGCGCTTGTAGCCACGCTCCTTGAGGTACTCGCCGCCGGCGGCGATGGAGTCGAGGTCGGTGACCTGGTAGGCCGAGTGGACGTAGCCCGTGCCCGGGCCCAGATGCATGGCCAGCGTGTGGTGGTCGGCTGGCACGCTGCCCAGGTCGCAGCGGATGAACGCCATCGTCGGGCCGCGCCCGCGCTGCCCGTCCAGGAACAGGAAGTCGGACACGATCATGCCGAGTGTGTCCAGGTACCAGTCCAGGGCCCGGCCGAACACGCGGGTCTCCAGGACCACATGGCCCAGCCGCTGAATGCGGGAGGGCTCGCGCGGCGGACGCTGGGTGGCGTTCGTACGGCGGTGATCCGTGCCGAAGTTGAGGAGCAACGGCTGCTGTTCCGGCAACGCGGGGAGCTGTTCGCCGCAATGCACGACCCGGACGGGGAAGCCCGAGGGGTCGAGCAGGTCGACCACCTTTCCGCCACCGGGCACGTCGATCTCCCGTACCGCCGTCCCCGTGGCCCGCGCCAGCCGGTCCAGGTCGGCCCGCTCCGCCGCGCGAAACGCCGGACCGATGAAGCGGGACGTACGACCGCGTCGGATCACCATGCAGGGCGAGCCCGCGAAGGTGCCCCGCAGCCACAGCTCACTCTCCGTGCGGGCGGCGACGCCGAAGCCGAAGTCACGGGCGAAGACCTCCGCCCGCTCCAGGTCCGGCTTCTCGAACTCCAGCCAGGCCAGGTCCGCGACCTTGATCACGGGATTGCGGGAGCGGCCGGGATGCTCACCGCGCAGGGCGCCCTGTTCGCTGTGCAGGTCCTGGTGGGCCGTCTTGACGTGGGGCCCGTGGACGCGGGTTTCAGACATGGTGCCCTCCGAGCAACATTGCTTAATGAGGGAATCATCAGGTTTGACAGTTCCGTCGTCAAGATGTTCACGACAGGAATGATGAACTCATCAGAGCTGCTATCGTCATCGCCCGGGCGGGTAGACTCGGCGTATGTCTACGTCAGCCCCGCCCAGCAACCGCTTCGAGCGGCGCCGCGCCGAGACCCGTCGGGCGCTCGTCCGCGCGGCCCGGCAGATACTCGCCGAGACCGGGGACACCAGCGCCAGCATCCAGGCGATCGCCGAGCGCGCGGACGTCGGTTTCGGCTCCTTCTACAACCACTTCGAGTCCAAGACGGAGCTGTTCGAGGCAGCCGTGGTGGACGCGCTGGAGGAGTTCGGTCAGAACTTCGATGAGTGCCTGACGGGGATCGACGACCCGGCGGAACTCGTCGCGGCGGGCTTCCGGCTCAGCGCCCGCATGGCCGACTCCCACCCCGAGCTGATGCAAATCCTGCGCCGCCGCGGCCTCGGTCACATCCACTCGGACAACGGCCTGGCCCGGCGGGCACTGCGAGACCTTGAGGCCGGCCTGGCGTCCGGCCGCTTCACCCCCGTCGACCCGGTGGTCGCCCTGACCGCACTTGGCGGAACCCTGTTGTCCCTGGTGGAGATGCGATTCGCCCGCCCCGACCTGGACGGCGACGAGGCCGCGGCGAACCTCGCCGAGATGGTCCTGCGCATGCTGGGCGTGCCACAGGACGACGCCCACGAGGTCGCCCGGCGCCCCCTGCCCGACCTCACCTCACCGGCCACTCCTACGCGGTGAGCGACGAGCTCGGCCGGAAGGTGGCCGAGCGGCCGACGAGGTCGTTGCGCCGATCGCGTTCCGCCGTGGGCTCTGGCCTACGCCGCGGCCGGCCTGATCGTCGTCGCCGAACTCGGCGGACTGACCGTCAGGTCCCGTGACCGGCGGCCCGCCTGGTACAGGGAGTCGTGCCGCCGGTCATCTGACCCGGCTCGCACCGGAGTGTCCCGCTGGGTCACCGCCGGGCCGGCTCGCACTTGGTGCGCTCCTGCCGCCTCAGGGGTGTGCGGCGACGTACCACCCGATGCCCGGTCCCGGGCGACCACGCCGACTGCGTCCTGCGCCTCGACGACCCGCAGGCGCTCCAGCCGCCGGCTCTCGTTCATCGCGACCCTGCTCCGGCCTCACTGGCCGCGCAGGCGTTCGTGCGTCTCGCGCTCACCCCCCTGCCCGGGCAGGGGGCACCTGGGCTGGAGGAGGCGTCATGAGGGCGCCGTCCGACGGTGTCGTGATGTTCTGCTCTCGGTTGCCCTGGCCGGACAGAGGAACAATGCTGAATCCATGGGACAGGGCTACGCCGCGGCGATCGTCGATATGCGGGGGGTGGTCAGGGCCTGGAGCGACGGTGCGCGCGACCTGGTGGGATACACGTTCGACGAGGTGGTGAACCGTCCGGGCCATGAACTGCTGGCTGAGGACGTCAGGGCCGACGCGGTCGCGAACCTGTCAGGCATGGTCGTGCTGCGCCACCGGGACGGCTCGTCCGTTCCGCTCGCCCTCACCGCCTGCGCCGTGCTCGGTGAGAGCGGGGAGCAGTCCGGGTACGTGATCACCGCCGATCCTCCAGGCGGGCCGGAGGCGACCGTGGCGGGTCAAGCCTTCCAGCAGGCCTCCTTGCCCATGTCGGTGTTCGACACCACGCAGCACTACATGCGGCTGAACGACGTGGCCTGCGCCATCATGGGAGTACCGGAGGAGGCGCTCTTGGGACAGCATTTCCCGGAGAGCGTGGAGGACCGCCAAGCGCATCGCGGCTGGCTTGATCATCTGCGTCAGGTCGTCGCCACAGGCCGCCCGGTCCGCTACGAGAGCTTCACCGGGGCCCCCGCCCTGAACCGGGAACACGCCTGGACCACCGACATGTGGCCGCTGCGGAACGGTCACAGTCAGGTCCACGCTGTGGGCATCGCGTCATTCGACAGCACCGAGCAGTACTGGGCCCGGCAACGTCTCGCCCTGCTGGACGAGGCCGCGGCCTCGATCGGCACGACCCTCGACGTGGTGCGCACGGCCGAGGAGCTCATCGAGCTGCTGGTCCCCCGCTACGCCGACTTCGCCAGCGTCGACCTGCTGGAGTGGGTCTTCGAAGCGGAGAGGCTGCCCGACCTTCCGTTGCGGGACATCGTCCTGCGCAGGGTCGCGCACGGATCCGGCACGAAGGGAACACCTGAGGCCGCCATACCTGTGGGCGACACCGACACCTATTCACCATTTTCCCCGCCGGCGAAAGCCCTGAGGGCGGGGCGGGCCGTGGTCAGTCAGGCCGGCGAGCCGGACTTCGTGCGCTGGGTCGCCGAGCGCAACGCACGCGCCCCCGCTGGCAGCCCCTACCGCAAGGGAGCGCACTCGATGCTCGCCGCGCCGCTGCGGGCGCGGGGTACCACCCTCGGAGTGGTGGTCGGCGTGCGGATCGCCAACCCGGACGACTTCGGCGCTGACGACACCGTCCTCGCCGAAGAGGTCGCCAGCCGGGCCGCCGTGTGTATCGACAACGCCCGGCGGTTCGCCCGGGAGCGCGCCACGGCCCTGGCCCTCCAGCACAGTCTCCTGCCACGAGGGCTGCCCGGACAGGCCGCCGTCGAGGTGGCCCACCGCTATCTGCCCTCCGATTCGCTGGCCGGTATCGGCGGGGACTGGTTCGACGTGATCCCTCTGTCCGGCAGCCGGGTCGCCCTGGTCGTCGGTGACGTCGTCGGGCACGGCATCCCCTCCACGGCGACGATGGGCCGCCTGTGCACCGCGGTCCGCACCCTCGCGGACGTAGACCTGCCACCGGACGAGCTCCTCACTCACCTTGACGACCTCGTCGTCCACCTCGCCTCCGACGAGAGCGGCGAGGCGGCGGAGCTCGGCGCGACCTGCCTGTACGCCGTCTACGACCCGGTGTCGCGGCGGCTGAACCTCGCGGCGGCCGGCCATCCGGCGCCCGCGCTGCTGCCGGCCGACGGCAGCGCAGCCCTGGTGGAGATGACCGCCGGTCCGCCCCTGGGCATCGGCGGCCTGCCCTTCGAGGCGACCGAGCTGGAGCTGCCCGAGGGCTCGGTGCTCGCCTTCTACACCGACGGTCTGATCGAGGACCGCGACCGCGACGTCGATCACGCCACCACCGAGCTGTGCCAGGCGCTGTCCGCACCGGCGGGCACCCTCGACATGCTGTGCGACACGGTGCTCAAGACAGTGCTTCCGGAGGAGCCCGGTGACGACGTCGCACTGCTGCTGGCGCGCACCCGCGCGCTGGGCACGGACCAGGTCGCGACCTGGGACATCACATCGGACCCCGAGCGCGTGGCCGCGGCCCGCCAGGCCGCCGGCGAGCAGCTGGCCGCCTGGGGGCTGGACGAGGCGGCGTTCGTCACCGAACTGGTCGTCAGTGAACTGGTCACCAACGCCATCAGGTACGGCGCCCCGCCCATCCAGCTCCGGCTGATCCGCGACCGCACGCTCATCTGCGAGGTCTCCGACGGCAGCTCCACCTCACCGCACCTGCGAAGGGCCCACGCCTTCGACGAGGGCGGCCGCGGACTGCTGCTGGTCGCCCAGCTCACCCATCGCTGGGGAAGCCGGCAGACCGGGCGTGGCAAGACCATCTGGGCCGAGCAGCTGCTTGCGCAGGACTGACCTGGTCCGAAGCCGTGCCGATGAACAGGGTGCCGACACCCTGCACCCGCAGAGGATCTTGTCCAGGTGTCCACCAGGGTCTACTGGGCCTCCTCCAGGTCCGGCACGTGGCCCGATGTCATCTGCGCCCACGGCGACTGGTCGGAGGGCACCGGCGCCGCCTTCGAGGGCCACCCGTCGTGCCCTGGTGTCCAGCGAGACGGCCCGGGCCCCGAGCCGCAGAACAACGCTCTCGTCGAGGGGCGGCAGTGCGGTGGAGGCGTCCGTCGCCTCGCCGGACAGCGCGGCCTTGGACAGGGGAACCCTGGCGTAGGGCTGCTCCGTCTCCGCGCTCAGGAGCGTGACCGTCCCGTCGAAGCCCCCCCACGCGCAGCCGGCTCGCGGCGGTCACCGCCGCGATCGAGCCACCCGCGACGACGATGCGCTTCATGACATCGCCCGCAGGGCCGCGACAGGGCAGGAACGCACCGCCGCGAGGGCGGTTGCGTCGTCGTGGTCACCGCCGCCGGGGACCAACTGCACCATTCCGTCGTCGTCCACCCGGAACACCTCCGGTGCGATGACCTCGCACACAGCGCGCCCCTCGCTACGACCCGGAACGAGTTCGACACTCACAGTCACAACCTTCCGGTGGTAACAGTGACCCTGCTGCAGTACGTCACCACCACCGCCGCCAGGGGCCGGCTTGCCGCAGGCGGTCTCGAGCCCGCGTCTGGGAGGCGGTCGACTCGGGCGAGATCGACGAGGCCGCCGCGGTCACCCTCATGATGGCGTTCCTCACCACGGGCATGGACACCACGCCCCTCTCCCTGGCGGCCGCCGTCCGGCTGTTCACCGAACACCCCGACCAGTGGGACGCGCTGCGGGCCGACCCACCGGCTACCTGCCCTTCCTCGGCGGCGATCCTGACGGGCTTCGGCATCGGCCTGAGTGGCGCCGTAGGCACGGCGGCCATCACCGGCTCCCTCGGCCACGGACAGCAAGGTGTCGCCTCTGCCATGAACGACACCACCCGCGAGGTCGGATCGGCGGCCGGCATCGCCCTGATGGGTTCGATCTACGGAAGCCACCACCGCTCATTCCTGCCGTCCTTCAACTGCTCGCCGAAACAACGGAGTCCGTACGCCACTCGGCAACCGCGGGCCTCCACGTCACCCGTCAGCTCGGCGCCCGGGGCACGGCCCACGCCGACGGTGTCAAGAGCGCATTCACGGGCGGGCTGCCCGCTTCCCTGACCGCCATGAGTGTCGTCGTCGCGGCAGCGGTCGGCGCCCTGCTACGCGGACCGAAGACACCGCCGACCGCCGACCCCCGCAGCCCGAGGCCATCCCCTGATCAAACGCCCATGCAACTCGGACGCCCGCCCACCCGTCCGGGCGAGGCGCGCGCTGCCGCAGCGCGTGCTCGACGCCTCCGGGGCCGCGAGACCGTGCTTCCGGGGGCTGCACTTGACACGACCACCTTATCGGTAACAGTGTATCCATTATGAGCACCTGGTCTGAGCCGCAGCCCGATTCCCGGTTCGTCGCGGTGGGTGGAATGCGGATCCACTACAAACGCGCCGGGCGCGGCCCTGCACTGGTCCTGCTGCACGGCAGCGCTTCGTCGCTTCAGCACTTCGACCGTGCGGCGGACCTGCTGTCGGAATCGTTCGACGTCATCCGCCCCGACCTGCCGGGGTTCGGCCTGACCGGCCCTCGCAAGGACCGCGACTACCGCATCCCGACCTACACGGCGGCGGTGGCGGCCTTCCTGGAGGCGCTGGAGGTGCCTCGCTACGCGGTGGCCGGCAACTCACTGGGCGGCAACATCGCCTGGAACCTCGCCCTGGACCATCCGGAGCGGCTGACCGGCCTGGTGCTGGTCAACGCCACCGGGTACCCGGAGAAGCAGATCCCGGCGGGCATGCGCCTGACCCGCAACCCGCTGCTACGGCCCGTGTTGCGGCGCGTGATGCCGCGCCGTGCCATCGAGCGCAACCTGCGTTCGAGCGTCGGCCCGCACTCGACGATCGTGGACGATGCCATGGTGGACCGGGCCCACCAGCTCATGAACCTGCCCGGGAACCGCTCGGCCTTCGTCGACTTCTGCAACACCGACCAGCCCGACCGAAGCGCGCAGATTCCCCGCATCACGGCGCCCACGCTCGTCCTGCGCAGCGCGAGCATCGACGGCCAGCACTTCAGCCGCGACCTCCCCGGCGCCGGGGAGATGGTGCACCCCCATGGCGGTCACCTGCTGCCCGAAGAAGAACCGCAGTGGGTCGCGGACGCGATCGTGATGTTCCTCCGCTCCTCCACCGACACCCCCACGCACTGAGGCCCGAGGAGGCCCGTTCCATGAAGTACTTCGTCGCGTCAGGCGAGGACCTACGGCTCACCGCCGACTCGCGGCAGGCCCTGCGCGGCAGTTTCATCGAGCTGTCCGACGGCGTCACGCACTACGAACTGACCGGCCCCGAGGACGGGGAGGTGGTCGTGATGGCGGGCGGACTGACCATCCCGCTGTTCTACTGGGACGGTCTCGTCACCGAGCTGCACGCCCGCGGGCTGCGGACGCTGACCTGCAGCGCGTACGGCCGGGGCTACTCGGACCGGGTGCGGGCGCGATACGACGAGAGTCTGTTCGCGCGGCAGCTGTCCGAACTCACGGACCGGCTCGGCCTGACCGTGCGGCCACTGCACCTCGTCGGTACCTCCATGGGCGCGTTGGTCGCCATGACCTACGCCGCCCAGCACCGATCGTCCGTGTCCACCCTCACCATCGTCGGCCCCGCCGGCCTCGCGAAACCGCAACTGACCTCCCCGCACCGGCTGCTGCGCAGCGACCTGCTCGCCGGTCTCGTCGCCCGGCGCCGCGGACGTCAGATACTCCGCGGTCACCTCGGGCACAACGTCCGCGACCCCGAACTCGGCGCGGCACTCACGGAGATGGTGCTCGACTCCTTCCGCTTCGAGGGTTCGCTGTACGCGGTCTTCGACACGCTGCAGCACCTGCCCGTCTCCGGCCGTGACGATCTCTTCCGCCAGACCGGGACGCTGGGCATCCCCACACTGCTCCTCTGGGGCGACGAGGACAACGTCACACCACTGGTCCACTTCGACACGGCACGGGCCTTGCTGAAACCCCGTCACCATCATGTGATCCCGGAATGTGGGCACATGGCCCCGTTCGAACAACCCGACAACGTCGCCGACCGGATCGCCCCGTTCGTGACCGCACAGAGCGAGAGGCTCGACTCGTGAACGACCGGCAGGTCATCGACGTCCTGGTCGTCGGTGCGGGGCCCTCGGGTGCCGCCGCGGCGGTCGACCTCGTGCGCCGGGGACTCGACGTACGGATCGTCGACAGGTCTCCCCAAGCCTTCGACGGCTCCCGCGCCAAAGGCGTCCAGCCCCGCAGCCTCGAAGTCCTCGAAGACCTCGGCGCCCTGCCCGACGTGCTGGCCGGCGGCAGCACCTACCCCAAGCTCGGGATCCATGCCGGCCCCCTGGCCGTGCCGTGGAAGATGTTCCCCCACAGGGAGGCGACTCCGGACGTCCCGTACCCGAACACCTGGCTGATCCCTCAGTTCCGCACGGACCGCGCACTGCACGCCCGGCTCAGCGAGCTCGGCCGTGAGATCGAATTCGGCAGGGAACTGACCGAGCTGACGCAGGACGAGGACACGGTGGTCGCGAAGGTGGCGGGCCCGGACGGCACGGAGGAGATCGTCGCCCGGTACGTAGTGGGCGCCGACGGCGGTTCCAGTACGGTGCGCAAGCAGCTCGGCATCGGTTTCGTCGGCACCACGGACGAGAGCGACCGGATGCTCATCGTCGACGCCTCGGTGACCGGTCTGGCCCGCAACCGGTGGCACATGTGGCCCGGCCGGGGCGGCAGGTTCATCGGCGCCTGCCCGCTCCCGCACAGCGACATGTTCCAGTGGATGATCCGTCTCACTCCGGACGAGGAACCGCCTGCTGAGAAGGACGACATCGTCCAGCGGATCCACCAGCACACCCGCAACCGGGGCATCCGGTTGCACGACATCCACTGGACGTCGGTGTTCCGGCCCAACATCCGCCTGGCGGAGAGTTACGGCCGAGGGCGGGTCTTCCTCGCCGGTGACGCCGCGCACGTCCACACCCCGGCCGGCGCCCAGGGCCTGAACACCGGCGTGCAGGACGGCTACAACCTCGGCTGGAAGCTCGGCCAGGTCCTCGCCGGAGCGGACGCCACGCTGCTCGACACCTACGAGGCCGAGCGGCAGCCGATCGCCGCCGGGGTCCTGGGCCTGTCAACGGACAAGTGGGGTGGCATCGCCAAGCTCGACCCGTCGAGCATGAAGCGGGGCAAGGACGAGCAGCAGCTCGCCCTGACGTACTACGGCGGCCCGCTCGCCCCCGCCGACGGGATGCGCACCGGGACACTGCGTGCGGGCGACCGCGCGCCGGACGCCGAACTGCTCCGCGCCGACGGAACCGGGACCCGGCTGTTCGACGTCTTCCGCGGGCCGCACTTCACCGCCATCGCCTACGGACCGGGTGCCGCCCGGGACCTCGAACTGCTCGCCTGGCCGACGGCCGGCACCCAGCTGAAGCGGCTGACGATCGGGACGACCGCCGCCGACGGTCTCGACCTTCTCGACTCGAAGAACACGCTGAAGGGCGCTTACGGCCTGACCGGCGACACCCTGCTGCTGATCCGTCCCGACGGCCATGTCGGGCACATCGCCACTCGGGACTTCCTCACCACCACTCGATCCGCCGCGCGGGCAATGACGCCATGAGCAGCAAGGAGCCGCACCATGTCCCATCAGCGCCGCCCATCTTCCCGTTCGGGGGCCACCGCATGAGCCGCGTACTGCTGCGCGGGGCGCAGGTCATCACGATGGCGCCGGGCCGTCCCGACGCCGAACATGCCGACATCCTCGTCGACGGCGACCGTATAGCCGCCGTCGGCGAGGACATCGACGCATCCGGCGCCGAAGTCGTCGACTTCTCCGGCCGCATCGTCATCCCCGGCCTCGTCAACGCCCACTTGCACACCTGGCAGACCGCGTTGCGCTCTGTGGGCGCCGACTGGACTCTGATGGAGTACCTCACCCACCTCCACGGCGCGTGCGCCGGCCACTACACCCCTGCCGACCTGCACATCAGCAATCTGGTCGGCGCACTGAACCAGCTCAACTGCGGTACGACCACCCTCGGCGACTGGTGTCACAACGCCCTCTCGCCCGAACACGCCGACGCCGCCGTCGAGGGCTTGGCCCAGGCCGGGATCCGCGCCGTCTTCCTGCACGGCACGGCCTACCGGTCACCGGACACCCCCCACCCCCTCACCGAGATCGACCGGCTGCTCGACGGACCCGTCCGCGACCGCGCCCTCCTCACCCTGGGCATGGCACTGCAGGGGCCGCAGTACTCCTCGCCCGACACCGCGTTGGCCGATTTCCGAGCCGGCGCGGAACGCGGCCTCGTCGTCTCGATGCACCAGAGCGGCGGAGAACCCTCCCCCGGCTGGGAAGCCGTGCACGCCGCCGGACTGTTCAGCCCTCTGACCAACATCGTGCACGGCATCGACCTGCCCGACGACTGGATCGAGACGCTCGTCGAGGCAGGTGTCACCTTCACCAGCACCCCGGAGAACGAACTGGGCCAAGGACATGGCACACCCATCACCGGGTCGCTGCTACGCCTGGACGCGGCGCCCTCCCTGGGCACCGACATCGACACCGCCGTGCCCGGCCATCTCCTCACGGCCGCCCGCATCGCCCTGGCCCACCAGCGCAGCCTGGACCACGCCGAGCACCGACAGACGACAGGCATGCACGCCGGCACCGCTTCGGTCACCGCCAAGCAGGCACTGGCCTGGGCCACGGTGGAAGGGGCGAAGGCCCTGGGTCTCGCCGACCGGGTGGGCCGGATCGAGGCGGGCATGCAGGCCGACCTGGTCGCCGTCGACGCCCGGGCCCTCAACCTGTGGCCGGCACACGACCCGGTCGCCACGGCCCTGCACGCCGACATCGCCAACATCGAGGCCGTGATGGTCGCCGGCACCTGGCGCAAACGCGATCACGCCCTGCTCACGTCGCGACTCGACGAGGCCAAGGACGAGCTCCGCGAGTCCGGAGAGCGGCTCTTGCGCAGCATCGGGCCCACAGGCAAGCAAGGCTGACACCCGCAGCAGCCTTCGAGCAGGATCAGCGCCGACGGGCGCGGCATTCCGTGCTCCTCGGCGTGGCGGTCCCCGCCCCGGCCCTCGGATCCACGCGCCGCCCCCACACAACAAGGTGACGTGAACAGCACCGTGACGCCGACGGCACGCACAGCCCGTGATGCTCTGCGCCAGGAACAGATCGTCCATGCGCAGGGTCAAAAGGAGCGAGAGGCGTGTACGGCGCTCCCCGTACACGCCTCACCGGTGTGCGACGTGTGCCCGGTGTTCGGCCAGCACATCCAGTCCGAAGTCGGAGGTGAGGTCACGCCACACCGAGTGGGCGTGGTTCGCGTGGCGTTGGGTGTTGTCGTACTCGATCAGGATGCGGGCGTCCTGCACCCGGTAGTAGTGCGGTTCCCCGACATCCGTGCTGCCTGCCCAGCCGAAGTGGACCCTGTCGAGGACGGTGTCAGAGGCGTAGTGGGCGTCGTAGGAGTGGGCGAGGAACTCGGGTGCCCGTCCGGTGTAGAGGGCTACGAGACGGCGCAGCAGGTGCCGCTGCCTCTCGTCGAGGTCGCGGCCGCTGATGCCCTGCGGGGGAAACGTGATGGCCACTCGCGCGTGGTCGCTCTCGGTGTACCCGCTGCCCGCCTCCGCCCGGCGGTCGATGTCGTCGACGATCCGGTCCAGGTCGGCATCTTCGAACTGTCCCCGCCACAGGTCCTGCATGTGCATCATCGTGTCGCCGTGTCGGACCCGTGGCCGGTTGCCGGAGACGATGTCGGACACGGCGGAGGGGTGGAGCAGAGCTTGCCGGAACTGGTCCGCGTCGAGACGGCGGGCCAGTTGACGTGCGGTGTCCTCGGGACCCTGAAGTGGGCGCAGGGTGCCTCCGAGCAGTTCGGTAGTGGCAGGGTCGGCGCCGATGAAGCAGGGCGTTGTGGAGACGAGCCGACCGGCGACGACGAGGTTGTTCAGGGAGATGTGGTGGCCGCCCAGTCGCCATGCCCAAACACGGTCACCGGGGCGGCCGAAGATCCGGAGCCAGTACAGACCGGGATCACGCCCGCGTTGCCGGCCCCAGTCAACGGTCCATCCTTCCACCTGGTCCAGTACGTTCTCGAGGCCCATCACGGTGGCGACCGTGGCGTAGCCCGCGGTGGACAGTCCGGTGGCCACCAGTTGCATGGCGAGGCTCTGTTGGCTGGGGCCCTGGTCCCGGATGGCGAGCCCGCCGTGATCCGTGGGGGTGTAGAACCAGCGCAGGCGCTCGGCCTCCGCATCCGGGTGGAGCGGAGAATCATAGGCGGCGAGCGACAGTTGTTCCTCGGTCAGACTGCCCAGCCAGGCAGCAGCGGCCTCGGCCATGGCGGCCGCCGCCTTCTCCCACCCGGCTGCCCGGACGTCGGATCCCGGCCCTGCTTCATCACCGGACACGGGTGGACTCCGGGTCCTCGGAGATGTCCAGCATGACCTTGATGGCGTTGCCCCGGCGCTCGGCGTAGGTGTCGAAGGCCTCGGAGATGTCGCTCAAGCCGAAGTGGTGGGTGACCAGTTCCGCGGTGCGGAGTCGGCCGCGGGCCGCGAGGGCCACGGCACGGGCCAGCGAGCCGGTGCCCTCCCCGCGGACCGTCTGGATCGAGATACCGTTCATCACGGCGTGGTTCAGGTCGGCCTGCACGGGCTGCTCGAAGAACCCGACCAGGACGACCTTCCCTGACCGTTTGGCCATGCGCAGCGCGTCGTCCACCGCACTCGGAGCGCCCGAGCATTCCAGGACGATGTCGACGCCGATCCCGTCGGTCGCATCCCGGACGGCGGCAACGGCGTCCTCTGCCCGGGAGTTGACGACCAAGTCCGCGCCGAAGGACGTGCCGATGGCCAGCCTCGCTTCCCGGGTGCCGACCAGGGCGACGGTCCTTGCCCCGAGTTCACGAGCCACCTGCGCCGCGAGCAGACCTATCGGCCCGGGACCGACCACGGCGACGGTAGACCCCACGAGAAGGGTGTCCAGCACGTCGAATGCGTGCATCACGGTACCCACGGTGCTTAGGACCACCGCCGCGTCGAAGCCGACGGTGTCCGGCAGCCGGTGAAGGGTAGCCACGTGATTGAGCGCGTACTGGGCGAAGCCACCGTTGACGGTCATCCCTTGCGCTCGGTGTCCAGTGTGTCGCAGGCCGTAGTTGAGGCAGTCCGTGTAGGACCCGGCCAGGCAGTTGGCGCAGCGCATGCACCCGCGGTGAGCCTCCGTCACGACCCGGTCGCCGACGCGGAGTTCGTCCACGGCGCCGCCCACCGCGGCGACGACGCCCGCGTATTCGTGGCCCGGGACGAACTCGCCGGCAGCGGGGCCGCCGTCCTTGAAGAAGTGCCGGCTACGGATCTTGAGGTCCGTTCCGCACAGGGACGCCCTGCGGACCTGCACCAGGACATCTTCCGGCCCCACCTGCGGCACCGGCAGCGTCGTGACGGCGAGGGTGCCGGGTTCACCCAGCACCGCGGCCTGCATGGTTTTCGGCAAGGACATAGGGGCCTCCAGTCACGGCCATGAGCATGCGTCGGAAATCGGCAAAACGAAACAGCCCTTTTCCCCACACCATCGTGCCCGTCGACAACACCGATTTCCCATACCCGACGCATAGGCATCCCTTATGCACATCGCGAGTAATTCCTATTGGAGGCTCACCGCAGACCCATGGCAGAGTCGCCCTGAAATGGCGGACATCGCCGCCAGCCGTACGGCCGGAGAACGGGGCCCCGCCCGAGGAGTGAAGCTGTGGATCTGGGAATCTCAGGCAAGACCGCACTGGTGCTGGGCGGAGGTGGGGGTCTCGGCGGCGCCATTTCGCAGGCCCTCGCCGCGGAGGGCGCCGGTGTTGCCGTGGCGGACATCAGTCCGCAGGCTGCCGAGCGCACCGTCGAAGCGGTGGCCGAGGCAGGCGGAAAGGCCGTGGCCCTGAAATGGGACCTGGGCGATCTGGACGCGATCGACCGGCACATCACGACGGTCGAGAGGGATCTGGGCCCTGTGGACATCCTGGTCAACAACACGGGAGGACCGCCGCCCTCGCCGGTGGGCGGGCAGGATGCGGAGATCTGGCTGCAGCACTTCCGGTCCATGGTGCTGCCGGTGATCGCGATCACCGACCGGGTCGCGCCCCTGATGAGGAGCCGCGGCTGGGGCAGGATCATCACCAGCGCCAGTTCCGGCGTGATCGCCCCCATACCCAACCTCGGGCTGTCGAACGCCCTGCGTGGCAGCCTGCTCGGCTGGTCCAAGACGCTGGCCCGGGAAGTGGCGGCCGACGGCGTCACCTGCAATGTGGTCGTTCCCGGCCGGATCGGCACCCAGCGGACGAAGGTCCTGGACCAGGCCAAGGCCGAGCGCGAGTGGAGGTCCGTCGAGGAGATCTCCGCTGAGAGTGTCGCTTCGATCCCCGTGGGCCGCTACGGTGAACCGCGCGAATACGCCGCTGCCGTCGCTTTTCTCGCAAGCAGTCAGGCCTCTTACATCACGGGCTCGGTCATTCGTGTCGACGGCGGTCTCATCGCGAGCCTCTGAAAGCAGGAACAAGAAGTCAAGGAGGCGGAAATGGCAGCGCTGTCCCGCGACACCACCGGCGTCTACGCCATCGCACCGACACCCTTCGCCGAATCGGGTGCGGTCGACTTCGATTCACTCAGCCGGCTGATCGATTTCTACGGATCCGCCGGTGTCACCGGATTGACCCTGCTGGGCCAGATGGGTGAAGCCCCCAAGCTCTCCCACGACGAGAGCGTGCGCATCGTCCAGTACGTCATCAAGCGCACCGACCTGCCCATCGTCGTGGGCGTCTCCGCACCCGGCTACGCCGCCATGCGGGCCCTGACGGCCGACGTCATGTCAGCCGGCGCCGACGGTGTCATGATCGCTCCGCCGAACACACTGCGGACCGATGACCAGATCGTGAGCTACTACGAGGGAGCGTCGGCCGCCATCGGCGGGGATGTGCCGTTCGTGATCCAGGATTACCCGCTTTCCTTCTCGGTCGTCATGTCCCCCACCGTCATCGCCCGCATCGCCGGCGTCGCGCCCGGATGCGTGATGCTGAAACACGAGGACTGGCCCGGCCTGGAAAAGATCAGTGCCCTCCGGCAGTTGCAGGCCGACGGAGCGATGCCCCGGCTGTCGATCCTGTGCGGAAACGGCGGCCTCTTCCTGGACTTCGAGACGGAGCGCGGAGCCGACGGTGCCATGACGGGCTACTGCGTGCCCGAACTCCTCGTCGACGTGGTACGCCACACCACCGCCGGCGACCGTGACGCCGCCCATGACATCTTCGACGCCCACCTCCCACTGCTGCGCTACGAACAGCAACCGGGCGTCGGCCTGGCGGTGCGCAAGTATGTGATGAAGCGTCGCGGCATCCTGGCATCCGACAACCAGCGCAAGCCCGGAGCAGCACTGTCTGCGCGTGCCCGCAGCGAGGTCGACTACCTGCTCACCCGGCTGGCCCGCAAAGACAGCAGGCTTGTGGTGACGGCGTGACTCGCGATGACTCCCCGTTCCGGGGTGCGCCGCCCGGTGCCTGCTCACCGCCTGCGCGACGTGCGACGCCCACTCCAGTAGTTTGATCGAATGCAGCTACGTCAGCTGGAGTACTTCCTCGCCGTGTGGGAGGCGGGCTCCTTCAGCGGAGCGGCCGCGCGGCTCTATGTCACGCAACCCTCACTGTCCCAGCAGATCGGAGCCCTGGAGAAGGAGCTGGGCGCGGTCCTGCTGGAGCGGGGCAGACAAGGGGTGACGCTGACCCCGGCCGGCCGGGTCTTCCTGCCGCGGGCGCAGCAGGTCCTCCGCATCGTCCAGAACGCCCGGGACTCCGTACGAGAGGTGGTCGAGGGCCGCAAAGGCGACGTTCACGTCCTGACGGTACGATCCGTCGCCTCGGGCATCCTGCCGGCCTCCGCGGCCCGCTGGCACTCGACGTACCCCGCGACCGTGCTGCGGCTGCACGACTACTCGCACCGCCGGGACCTCGAAGAAGCCATGCGCAGCGGACAGGGCGACATTGCGGTGGGTCCACGACCCCGCCCGTGGGAAGGGCCGGTCCATTCCCTCGGGTACGAGGAGATGGTGGTGATCGGTTCCGCCGAGTACCCCGCGGACGCGTCCGCGAGCCCGGCCGAACTGGCCGCCGCCGACTGGGTGCTCTACGAGCCGGAACAAGGCATGAGCGAAGTGATGGACCGACTGGCGGGCCACTTCGGGTTCACTCCGCGCGCCGTGGCACGCACCGGCCAGGTGTCGGCGGCGCTCCTGTTCGCCGTCGAGGGGATCGGTGTGACGGTGGCACCGGAGAACGCGGTGCCTCTGCGCTGGTCGCGCCATGCACGGCGGATCGGGTCCGGGTACTTCCGGGAGCTGGTGGTTTTCAGCAGAAAAGCCCCTTCCCAGCTGGCAGAACGCTATCGGGACATGCTCACCTCTGTGGAGCTGCCTCTGACCTTGGAGCGGGATCTGCCCGAAGGAGCAATCAGTTTGCAGAACTCGCCAGGGTGATCGCGCCGCTCTGTCAGGCCTCGTCGCGCAGGTGGGCAAGCCCGCTGAGAAGAAGCTCGAGACCGAAGGAGAACTCTTCCTCGATCGGAACGGGCAACACCCCGGCAACGGTGACGGTGGCCGGGAACAGCTGCGGATCCACGCTCTGGAAGACGGCCGCCGGCGGGGCGTCGTCGGACTGTCCTGCGCCGCCACGCCCGTTGACCTGTACGGCGAACCCGAGGACGAAGCGGGCCAGGGTCGCAAACGCGTACGCCGCGACTCGCGGCGGGAAGCCACAGTCGAGCAACACCGCGACGCAGCGCTCCCGCAGCGCCATGGCGTTGGGTCCCAGGGGAATCTGCTCGACCAGCAGGCGCGCCGCGTTCCGGTGCCGGGCCAAGGCGTCGAACATGGTGTGCGCGACAGTCCGCAGCGCCCGCTCCCAGCCCAGTGCGGCGAGTTCGTCGCCGTTCAGCTCCACGCTGCCGAACATGCGGTCCACGACATGGGCGACCAGCGCTGCCCGGTTGTCGAAGTGCCGGTACAGCGTCGCCGTGCCCGAGCCCAGACGTTGGGCCAGCGTCCGCATCGAGAGAGCGTCCGAGCCCTCCTCGTCCACGATCTGCAGCGCTGTGGCGACGATCCGCTCCAACGGCACCGGCGGCCGCCCCGGGGAACGCCGAGCCGCTGTCGCGTCCGCTCGCGCAGACACAGGATCCACCACGGAACGTCCCACCTCCTTGGCCAGCACCATAACAGTAACGCCGTAGCCGATATAGAGGCCGCCGAGCGGACGGACGCCTGATCAGTTTTCCCGGCACGCGGCGGCGGAGGGTCGCTGCACTGGCAACTGTCGTCTCCGATGCCGTGGACAGGCCGATGACGTTCGGGTGCCCTTCGCGGCCCGCCAGGCAGCAGTCCTGCACAGCCACCACCGACGGCGCTTCGGCGAGCCTCCTCGGCACGCCGCGGCCGAATTCCCGCCTGCACAGACCTTGACACCTTCTCGCCGAGCGGCAAAGAATTCCCGCTGCAAACACAGGAATGAAACGATTCAAAATCGGGCGTCGCCGCATCCCCTCTTTCCCGGTATCCAGGACGCCCTCCAACCCCCGCATCACCGCACACCGACGGTAGGAGCCCGCATGCCCTCTGTAACGCGCCGGTCCATCCTGTGCTCCGCGATAGCCGTGGCACTCACGCCCACCCTCGGCTCGGTGCTTGCGCCGGATCTGGCTCCCGTGGCGTCGGCCGCCGTCTCCTGGACCGCGAAGTGGATCTGGGCTCCGTCCAGCTCGACGAACCAGTGGGTGGCGTTCCGCAGGTCGTTCACCCTGGGTTCCGCACCGTCCAAGGCGGTGACGCAGATCGCGGCGGACTCCAAGTACTGGCTGTGGGTCAACGGCACGCTCGTCGTCTTCGACGGACAGCTCAAGCGCGGCCCCGACCGCACCGGCACCTACTACGACGAGATCGACCTCGCCCCGTACCTCACGAGCGGTCGCAACACGGTGGCGCTGCTGGTGTGGTACTTCGGCAAGCAGGGCTTCTCCCACAGCAGCAGCGGCAAGGGCGGCCTGCTCTTCCAGTCCGACATCACCACCGGTTCCACCACCACCCGGCTCGTCAGCGACACCAGTTGGAAGCACATCGTCCATCCGGGCTACTCCAACAACACCAGCGGCACCCAGGTCAACTTCCGTCTGCCCGAGTCGAACGTCTACTACGACGCCCGCAACGCCACCGCCATGACCGCCTGGGAGTCGGCCGGTTTCGACGACAGCGCGTGGGGTGCCCCCACCGACTTCGGAGCCGCCGGTGCCGCGCCCTGGAACGACATCGTCCGTCGGCCGGTCCCCCAGTTCCGGTACTCGGGCCTGAAGTCCTACGGCAACGCCTCGTCGCTGCCGTCCACGGGACAGGGCGCCACCGCCATCACGGCCACCTTGCCATCGAACCTCCAGGTCACGCCCTACTTGAAGGTGGACGCTCCGACCGGCGCGGTGATCGGCATGCAGACCGACCACTACGCCGACGGCGATGGCCTGACCGGCCTCACGCCCGGGGCGGAGAACAACATCCGCGCGACCTATGTCTGCAAGGGCGGGGTCCAGGAGTTCGAGGCGCTGGCCTGGATGAGCGGCACGGCGGTGAAGTACACGATCCCCACCGGTGTCACCATCCTGGATCTGAAGTACCGGGAATCCGGCTACGACACCGACTTCACCGGATCGTTCAGCAGCAACGAGGCGTTCTTCGACACCCTGTGGGGCAAGGCGGCGCGCACGATGTACGTCAACATGCGCGACACCTACATGGACTGCCCCACCCGCGAGCGCGCCCAGTGGTGGGGCGATGTGGTCAACCAGCTCAAAGAAGGCTTCTACACCTTCGACACCCGCTCCCACGCCCTCGGTGCCAAGGCCATCGCCGAGCTGACCGCCTGGCAGAAGCCCGGCGGCGTGCTCTACTCGCCGATGCCCTCCACCATCTGGACCGCCGAACTGCCCGTCCAGATGCTCGCCTCGGTGTGGGCCTTCGGCACGTACCACCTCTACACGGGCAACTCCGATGCGGTCGCCGGCACCTACCCGGCGGTGAAGGCGTACCTGAACCTGTGGAGCCTGGACTCGGCCGGGCTGGTCAACCACCGCGCCGGGGACTGGGACTGGGAGGACTGGGGCACCAACATCGACGCCCGCCTCTTGGACAACTGCTGGTACTACCTGGCCCTGGGCACGGCCATCACCCTCGCCGGTCTCAGCGGCAACAGCGGCGACGTCGCCTCCTGGCAGGCCAAGCGCGACAGCATCAAGGCCAACTTCGACCGCGTCCTGTGGGACACGTCCAAGAACGAGTACCGCTCACCCGGCTACACCAAGGACACCGACGACCGCGGCAACGGTCTCGCCGTCGTCGCCGGCCTCGCGCCCGCCTCCCGACACGCAGCGATCACCGAGGTGCTGCGCACCCACCTCAACGCCAGCCCCTACATGGAGTTCTACGTCCTGGAAGCGCTCTACCTCATGGGGGCGGCCACCGTCGCCGAGGAGCGGATGCGCAACCGCTACGCCGCCCAGGTCGCCGACCCCACCTGCCACACCCTGTGGGAGATATGGGACAAGTCGGGTGGCACCGACAACCACGCCTGGAACGGCGGCCCCCTGTACGCACTGTCCGCCTACGCCGCCGGCGTCCGTCCCACCAAGCCCGGCTGGACCACGTACGAGGTCATCCCGCAGACCGGCACCCTCACGAAGATCAACACGGTCACGCCGACCGTCAAGGGCGACATCCGCTTCGGCATCACGCGCGACGGCGACCAGGTCACCCTGACCCTCACCTCCCCGAGTGGGACGACCGCGCGGGTGGGTGTTCCGACGTACCGCGGCTCATCCCCGGTCATCAAGGCCAACGGAACCACCGTCTTGACGGGGGGCGCCGCCACTGGCAGCGTCTCAGGCCTCAGCTACGCGAGCAAAGACTCCTCGTACGTCTACTTCACCCTCCAGCCGGGCAGTTGGACGTTCACGGTCACCGGCGCCGGCCGCCTGGACAACCTCGCCCTCGGCCGGCCCGTCACCAGCAACAGCAGTCTGGAGAACAGCGACTGGGGCAAGAACCGGCTCACCGACGGCAAGCTCACCAGCGTGACCGGCGCCAAGGGCTACACCAGCATCGACTTCCCCTCCCCCGACGTCAGCGCGAGCCCTGTCTGGGTGGAGATCGACCTCGGTGCCGACACCGACCTCGACGCCGTACGACTCTTTCCCCGCACCGACACCCCGACGGTCGGCGGCGGCACCGCGGGCTTCCCCGTCGACTTCACCATCCAGACCCGCCCCGAGGGGTCGAGCACCTACACCACCGCCCGCACGGTCACCGCCGAACCCAACCCGGGCGGACTCTTGCAGACGTACGGGTTCAGAACCACGACCGCCCGCTACGTCCGTCTGCACGCCACCAAGCTCGGTGCACCTCCTGTCGACGAGACCACCAAGTACCGCCTCCAGCTCGCCGAACTCACGGTCCCCACCGCCGCGACCGCCGTCACCGCCAACTACACGCTGGAGAACGGCGACTGGGGCAAGACACGCGTCCTCGACGGCAAGCTCACCAGCGTGACCGGCAGCAAGGGCTTCACCAGCATCGACTTCCCCTCCGCCGACGTCAGCACCACCCCTGTGTGGATCGAGATCGACCTCGGCGCCGACCGGGCCATCGGCTCCGTCACCCTCCACCCCCGCACGGACGCCGGCGCAGCGAGCGGCGGCACAGCGGGCTTCCCCGTCGACTTCACGATCCAGACCCGCCCCGCCGGGTCGAACACCTACACCACCGCCCGCACCATCACCGCCGAACCCAACCCGGGCGGAGCCGCTCAGACGTACACCCTCACGGCCGCCACCGGCCGCTATCTACGCCTGAAGGTCTCCAAGCTCGGCAAGCCCGCCTCGGACGAGACCAACAGGTACCGTCTCCAGCTCGCCGAGATCCGCATCAAGTAGCAGGCCATCCGTAAACGGGCGGCGGTCTCCGCCGCCCACCACCCCGCAGGAGCCGAATGGCCTCCACTTGAGATCCGGCAGTCCGTGCAGGGCGTCTAGGTGCCTGTCGTGTATCCCAGGATTCGAGTAGCTTTGGGGCCTACGCTGGCCGGGTGTCCGATGGCGCCGGGCGGGTCGGGGAGAGGGTGTGCGGGGGCTGCGGTGAACGGCTGAGGCGGGACGCACGGCCCAGTGCCGTGTACTGCTCGCCGGCATGTCGTTCCAGGCAGTGGCGCCGCGACCGCCGGTTGCGCAAGCGGGGGGCCGCGGAGTTCAAGGGTGAGGGTCTGGCTGGGTGCCCCGAGTGCGGGGCGACTTGGGTGGCCAGGGTGGACCGCACTCATCACCTGGGCCGCGATCACCCTCATGACCAGGCGCATCACCCGCCGAAGCTCCCGCAGGAACGGACAGCCCGCCGCCCACGCCGCCCAGCGGGATTGATCGTTCTCAAGGCCAGGACATTCACCTCGCCCCTGCCACCGGCCGGGTCACCACTCTCCCGCCCCGGGCCAGCCACTGTCAGCGGCATCACCTGCCCGGCGTCACCCCTCGCCCACGAAGGCCACGATCAGGCACCCGAAAAGCCGATACCCCTGGTCTTCGAGGGGAAGACCAGGGGCCGGATGCCGCCTCACGGGCGAGGAAGCGTGTCCAGGAATCGGTGGAGGGAGGACGTCATGCTCTCCACGAAGAAATCACGGGTCTGTTCAGGGACCCGGTCCAGAGACAGGTATGGGTTGAGGTCCTCCAGCTCGACGAGGAGCAGTTCGCCGTCCTGGGTGCGGCAGGCGTCTACACGCTGGATGCCGTGGTCGATCGTGTTCCAGTCGATGAAGCGCCGGGCGAAGGCGAGGCCGGCGTCGGTGGGCTCGTAGGGTTCGAGGACCCAGCGCCGCTCGGGGTCGGGGGCGTTGAGGGCGTACTGGAAAGTGTCGTCGACGAAGTAGAAGGACACCTCGTACCGGAAATCGATGCGCGGTTGGACGAGGATGTCGCCGTAGGCGAGCTCGCCCAGTTGTCTGCCGGGGACGAAGGTCAGGCCGATGGAGTCCGCGCCCGCCTTCGGCTTGACCGCGTACTGTCCCACCTCGGGCAGCAGGTGCAGGTCTTCGGGCCTGTCGATGGTGGGGATGACCGGGTATCCTGCGGCCGTCAGGTCCAGCAGGTACTGCTTGCCCGCCATGTCGCCCCGGCCCGACAGCGGGTTGTAGACCTGGGTCCTGCGGGTCGTTGCCTGGTCCCGGAAGGCGTCGTACTCCTTCTGGTAGTGCAGTACGGGTCCGCTATTGCGGACCACGACTCCGTCGAAGCCGTCCATCAGCGCGGCGGCATCCAGCGGGTGGCACAGGGCGATGTCGAAGGCGTCCCGCAGTCGGGAGCTCAGGAAGATGTCCTCGTCGCAGTAGCGCCGCCCCCGGGCTTGGTAGGCGAGGTCGGTCACGAACAGAAGTTTGCGGCGGTCGGGCATCGCGGATCTCCTCAGGTCGTTCAAGGAATCTACAGCGGTGCGAGCGTGCGACCAGGCTCGCCGTCGTGTGCAGGCCTCCGCATGCGCGCGATCCTTCGGGCCGACGCCACGACCCCGTGACATCAATCCCATCAACATTGATCACGCAGCTGGCCGGCGAGTGACTCCCGAACTCGTGTCGAAACTGCATCCCCGGAAGGTGACACAGTCAACCACCCACGCCAGCGCAACGGTCCACACCGTCTCCTGCCCTGAGGTTCAGATTCAGGTACTAAAGGATGAGCGGACGCGTTTCCCCCGGGGTGCGGCCGAAACGGCTTCGGAAGACACGGGTGAAGTGGGCCTGGCTGGCGAAGCCCCAGCAGTGGGCGACTTCGGCGATCGTCAGATGGCGGGAGCCCGGATCGGCGAGCACCTGCCGGGCCTTGCCGAGCCGCTGTTCGAGAATGTAGCGGGAAGGGCTCACCCCGGTCGGCTGGAAGATACGGCTCAGGTGCCGCGCGGACACTCCGACCGCTTCGGCGACCCTTCCCGAACTCAGCCCGGGGTCGGCAAGGCCCGGCGTATGTAGTCCTTGGCCACCGCAAGCTGGGAGAACGCAGCGGGCGGCGCGGAACCGCCGAGAGTAGGTGCGGCCAGCGTGCGGACGAAGTCCAGTACGGTCGCCTGGGTGCTGACCGAGTCCTCGCCCCCCTCCCCCGTCACCCAGTCGGCCAGGAGCGCCTACAGCGCGGAAGTCTGCGCACCTTCGGCCGCCGACGTCCTGCCGAGCAGTATCGGCGCGGACACCTCGCCGGAGGCACATTGCGCGGCGAACACCTCACGGCGGATGTCGACCAGAAGTTGCCGCATGGGAGAGGGAAAACCGAACAGGATGTCGGCCCAGGAGTTGTCCTTGACGTTGATCCACAGGGGGCGCGAACCCACGGTGTCGCTGAGCGGCGCGTAATACCGGTCGTCGTCGGTGGCCACCTGGGGCAGATAGACCTCCGGCTGTGCGTCGGGCTTCATCGAGTCGGTGATCGGCTTGAGGTCCTTCCAGAATTCCGACTTGGCTTCCTCGGGCATGTTTCGGCTCCTGTTCGTCGAGGTGGCCGATAGTGAACCCTTAGAACCGAGCCCGGGTCTTTCCCATGGCGGACATGGCGGATTGCCTGTTCGGGACATGCGCGGGCCGCACCCGTCGACCGCGTTACCACCCCCCTTGAGTGATCTCGGTGAGGTGGGACGCACGGCTCAGCGGCGCATGATCACAACGGGCGCGACATGACCGGCCGAGCGGTCCCCGCGACGGCACGACTCGACGGCTGATTCACCGCCGGACGGCCGCCGCCTCGACGGGCTCGACCGCTACGTCCGCCATGCGCGTGACGACGCACGGCATGGTGCATTAGGTCACGAGCCGGTACACCGCGGCTGCGGCGTGCCCACCGGGCCGGCCGCGGTGAAGCCGAACGACGTGGTGGCGTCCGGTGCAAGGGAGCCGTTGTGGGCGGCATTGCGGACGGTGGCCCGGCCCTGGGCCGCTGACAGAGAGCCGTTCCAGAGGCTGGTGACGGTGGAACCATTCAAGTCCCAGGCGACAGACCAGCCGGTGAGTGGGCCGGTGCCGGTGTTCTTGACCGTGACCTCCGCCTGGTAGCCGCCGGACCAGGACGAGACGGTCTTGAACTCGGCGACGCAGGTCTCGGGCGCGGGCTGCGGGCCCGGGCCCGGTCCGGGGTTCGTGGCGTAGGTCAGGCCGTGACCGTACGGGAAGAGAGGGTTCTTGCCGTCGCCGTCGTTGATCGGTTGCTGGGACGCGCTGCGCATCCAGGTAATGGGCAGTTTGCCGCTGGGCGCATGGTCGCCGAAAAGCACGTCTGCTACTCCGCTCCCCTCCGTGCCCGGCAGCCAGGCCGCCAGCAGGGCCTTCCAGTCGGGCAGTTGGGCGGCGATGTCGAGTGGACGGCCGGAGACCAGGACCACTACGACAGGCACTCCGCTCGCCTTCAGCCTGGCGAGGGTCTGCAGGTCCTCCTGGTCCAGTTCCATGCTTCCGGGCCGGTCTCCACGCATCTCCGCATACGGTGTCTCTCCGACAACCGCCACGGCGACCGAGTAGCCGGCGTCGATGCCGTTGCCATAGCGGTTGTACGTGACCTGGGAGGAGCCGGCGGCGGCACGGATGCCCTGAAGGATCGTGGTGCCCTCGGTGATCGGGCCACTGCGGCCCTGCCAGCCAAGGGTCCAGCCGCCGCTCTGGTTGCCGATGTCGTCGGCGGACTTGCCGGCCACGAACAGCTTCGCGTTCTTGGCCAGTGGCAGGACGCCGCCCTCGTTCTTCAGCAGCACCTGCGAGGCGCGTACGGCCTCGCGGGCGAGCGACCGGTGCTCCGCGGATCCGACACCCGTCGTGTACGAGCGGTCGGTGAGCGGGTTCTCGAAAAGGCCGAGTTGGAACTTCTTGGTGAGGATGCGGCGGTTGGCGTCATCGACGCGAGCGACAGGGACCCGCCCGGCGGTCACTTCGGAGCGCAGCAGGCCGAGGAACTTCTTGTAGTCCTGCGGAACCATCACCATGTCCACGCCCGCATTGACGGCCGTGGCGATCTCCGCACCCGTGAAGCCGCTCTGCCCGTCCAGCTGGTCGACGGCGGCCCAGTCGGACACGACGAACCCGTCGAACTTCAGCTCGCCCTTGAGCAGGTCGGTGACCAGGTACCTGTGTGCATGCGATTTCACGCCGTTCCAGCTGCTGTACGAGAGCATCACCGAGCCCACGCCCCGCCGCACCGCCTCCTGGAAGGGCGGTAGGTGGATCGTGCGCAGCTCGGCCTCGGACAGTTCCGTGTCCCCCTGGTCGACGCCGCCGGTGGTACCGCCGTCACCGAGGTAGTGCTTGGCGGTGGCCAGCACCGAGGCGGGGCCGGCGCCCAGGGTCTCGCCCTGCAGTCCGGTGATGAACGACGTCATGGACGTGGGCAGTTCGGGCTTCTCGCCGAACGACTCGTACGTGCGACCCCACCTGTCGTTGCGGGCCACGCACAGACAGGGGGCGAAGGACCAGTCGATGCCGGTGCCGGCGACCTCCTCGGCGACCGCGCGCCCGACCCGCCGCACCAGGGCGGGGTCGCGGGCGGCGCCGAGGCCTATGTTGTGCGGGAAGATCGTCGCCCCGCGCACCGCGTTGTGGCCGTGCACGGCATCGATGCCATAGATCATCGGGATGGCGAGGGGGGTGCCGAGAGCCGTGCGCTGCAGTGAGTCGTAGGTGTCGGCCCACGTCCGGGCGTTGTTGGGGCTGACCGTGGAGTCTCCGCCGGAGAGCACCGAGCCGATGCGGTATGCGGCGAGGTCCGCCTGCGGCACCAGGGCGTCCTTCTCGATCTGCGTCATCTGCCCGAGCTTGTCGTCGAGCGTCATCCGGGACAGCAGGTCGGTGACACGGTCTGCCACCGGCAGGGCGGAATCCCGGTACGGCAAGGCCTCGGAGCCCGTCGAGGCGGCGGATCCACCGGCTCCAGCGGGCGGTGTTGCGCCGGTCAGGCCGATCACTGTGAGAGCGGCGGCGCACAGGGCGGCGACGAGCGCGGGACGTCGGGAGGACGGAGCGAGGCTCTGGCTCATGGCGTAAGGCCTTTCCGGGGGGGCGGCCGGAGGAGCGAGGGAGCGGAACGGTTGCCCCGGGGCCCACCCTTTCGGCATGGGAAGTGGAGGGCAGGCCCCGGGGCGGTCCGGTGAGGAGGTGGTGCGACGTGCCACACCGGGTCACACGCAGGCGGTGCCGTTCAGACTGAACCCGGTCGGCCTGGCGAACGAGCCGCTGTAGGTGGCCTGGAAGCCGAACGTCTGGCTGCCACCGGGCGCGATCTGCGCGTTGTGGCCCAGGCCGCTCGCCGTCACCGCCCCCGAGGAGGGGGAAACGGTGGCGTTCCAGGCGTTGCTGATCCGCTGACCGGAGGGCAGGGCGAAGGACAGCTTCCAGGCGTCCAGGGGGGACGAACCGGTGTTGGTGATCGTGACGTCGGCGGTGAAGCCGCCCTCCCAGACGTTCGGCGCGTAGGTCACCTTGCAGCTCGCCTTCGGGTCGCCGGGGTCACCCGGGTTGCCCGGGTTGCCCGAGCCGCCCGTGTTGACGGTCGACGAGAAGGAGTTCACCGCGAGTCCCGCACCGTTCTGCCACGGCTCGAAACCGGCCTGCACACTGGTCAGGTACCAGTCGTTCTGCGCCATCCCCCGGGAGACGGTCTGCCGGACGAAGTCCATGACGTCGAAGCTCCACCCGCTGATCGCCGAAGGGGCGACGAAGGAGATCACGTCGTTGGAGCCGTTGTTGCCCGTCCACACCTGCCAGCTGCGCCCGCCCACGGAGGCCGTGCCGCTCGGGGAACCGATGGGCTGGATCGAGCCCACTTTGTTGAACCAGATCATGATCTCGGTGCGGTTCACCCCGTCGGTGCGGGGCGTCGGATCGAGCCAGATGTCGTATGAGGCGTTGTACGAGGCGTCGCTGACGAAGCCGTAGGAGATGCTGCTGGGCGCGCTGCTGATGCCGTTGATCCGAGCCGGGAGGTTGGTACCCGGCGAGCAGTTGGTGTAGTGGCAGCCGTTGAAGACGGAGGGGTAGGACTTCGGGGCGCCGTTGGTGGGCACGGAACCGTCGGCCTGAGTGACACGGAAGCCGGTGTCGGTGGCGGTGACACACTGCGTCGCGCTGGTTCCCCAGCGGTTGTTCTGAACGACGTAGCGCCCCTGGATGATGGTCGAGCCGAATTGCTGGCAGATCGTGGTGTCGGCCTGCGTCGCCGGCGCGACGGCCACCAGGGCGGCCAGGGTGGCGAAAGCCGTGAGCAGCGCACCGAACAGGGTGCGCGCGGTGAGTGGGTGACGTGGTGACGATCGCATGTGGGGGCCTCTCCGGGAGAGTGGAGCGGAAGGGTGACGCACATTCGGAACGCCCCGCCCGAGGGATTTTGGGAGCGCTCCCATTCATTGCTTCGGTGACGGACTGTAGAAGCGCTCCATGTCCCTGACAACCCTTCGAACAGTGAACGTAGGGATCTGGAATTTCCAGGTCACGGGTCGACGGAAGGCGCAGTAGTGCTCGGCCTTCGGACCGCGGCGCGGGAAAGCCACACCGCGGATGCCGGCGTAGTGGTGTCCGGGAGGTGGTTCGACGCTGTTGAGACGCACGAGTTCACGATTCGCCCGAAAGCCGAGCCGTTGCGTGGGGAGGCAAGGCCAACCGGTTGCACCGTCTGTGCGCGTCGCGGTCCGCCGGGCCGACTCGTTCGAACCGGTCCCGGCGGACACTCCCCGTGTCAGGGGATTACGGCAGCGGCGGGTAGGCGTTCTGCATGAGCTGGCGGAACTGGGCGGAGAACCAGTGACCGGCCACTGGCGCGTTCGGCAGGGCACCGGTGGGGTTGTTGCCGTTGCGGGGGTTACCGCCGTAGGTGGGGTCGCACATCCGGTCGAAGCCCTTGCCCTCGTCGTTCGGGACGGCGGAGCTGGAGCCGTCGGACTCCCCCGGCGGCTTGACCCACACGTAGGCGTCGATGCCGGCGGCCGGAGCCGCGGTGTGCCGCTCGCCGAGGCCGGCGCCGCTCTGGTTGCACCAGTTGCCGGCGTGAATGCGCCGGTCGATGCGGCTGCCGTTGACGTAGTCGTCCACCGAGGTCTTCGGCCCGGGACCGGTCGGCCGTGCGGAACCACCCCAACCGTTGCGTGAGGTGTCTATGAGCATGCCCAGACCGGAGTTGAAGCCGGCCGCGACGAGCTTGTCCCGCAGGGCGAGTGCGAACGACTGCTCATCCACGTACTGGTTCCAGTCCACCCACTTGGACTGCCGAACCGTCTGACCGTTCACCGAGTCGGTGACCTTGTAGTGCGGCTCCTTGGTGGGGCTGGTGTTCGCGGTGTTGACGATGAACCCGGCCACGTCGTTCACGCTCGCGCCGTTGGTGGTGGCGGTCCTGTAGAACTCCTGCACCGCGGGGCCCAGGTTGCTGTCCCAGCCCAGCCAGCCGTGGTGACCGGCGTCGATGTAGTTGTAGACGTTCGGAATGGCGCCGAGCTTGTCGAGAGCGTAGGCGACGCCCTTTTCGTAGTTGCCGTTGGCCTTCATGGCCACGCAGGCGTCGGTGGTGGTGGGGGTGCCGCCGGCGTTGGTGACCAGGTTCGGCAGCGAGTCGGGCTCGATGACGGTGGCGACCCTGAGGGAGGCGTACTTCGACTCGGAGAGGATCGAGGCGATGGGGTCGATGTACTGGGTCTTGTACTTGTCGAGGTCGTTCGGGCCGAGTTCGCCGTTGGACGCGAGGGCGGCGCAGTCGCGTCCCGGAAGGTCGTAGATGACCAGTTGGATGACCAGGTCGCCGGAGCCCTTCTGCTTCAGGGCCTCGTCGAGGTGGGCGCGCAGACCCATGCCGCCGTTCACACCGTTGATCGCGGCGATGCGGTCGAGCCAGACGGCGGTGGGCTCGTCGGCGATGCGGCTGCCACCCGGCTCCGCGGCGGCCTTGGCCGACCACTCCGGGTTCACATAGGCCTTGGCTCCGACGTAGGGGTTGGCCACTCGGCCGTCGGTGCCACCGCCGTTGTCGCCTCCGTCTCCTCCGTCGCCCGGATCGCTTCCGCCATCGACGTTGCAGGTCACGCCGTCGAGAGTGAACGTGGCAGGGATCGCGTTGCTGCCGCTGTAGCTGCCCTGGAAGCCGAAGCTGACCGAACCTCCGGTGGCGAGCGTGCCGTTGTATCCCTCGTTGGCGGCGGTGACGGCGGCCCCACTCTGGCTGATCTTGGCGTTCCAGCCGTTGGTGACCCTCTGATTACCGGAGTACGACCACTTCACCGACCAACTCGACTTGGCGGACGCGTTGTTCGTGATGGTGACGGCGGCGGTGAATCCGGTGTCCCACTGGTTCTGCACCTTGTAGTCCACCGTGCAGGGCGCGGCGGCGGTGGCGGCACCGGCGGGTGCCGTGAGGAGCGCAGTACCGGACGTTCCGGTGAGGAGCGCGAGGGCGGCGAGCAATGAGGTCCTGGTGCGACTCATGACTGGGGGTTCCTTCTCCTTCGGGGATGTCTTCTGCTGTTCGATGCGCAGGCGATCACGCAGTCCGGTGCCGTACGACGGCGTTGCACCGTCGCATTCCGAGATCAGCGAGGCTCCGGTCACCGGCTGCTTCGCCGGGACGCCGGCACTTGCACACCCTGCGCGCCACCGAGGACGCCCCGTCCGAGAACAGGCCGTTGACGATGTGCAGGCGGTGGAGTGGTAAGCGCCTGGTACTGGCTTCCGGCAGGGGGCGCGCACGTCCGAGCGGCGCACCGCTTGTCGACGTGCCGACGGCGGTGCTGGTCGCCCCTCGGATCCTGCCGTGCGCTGCGAAACGGTCCGGGCTGATCCTTCACAGCGCCGACGGGTTCACACCCGCTCGATCCGGTGTGACGTGTGTGGAGGCTACGAGCTAGTTGCCGCCTACCGCGGCTGCGAGCAGTGAAGGTGGGGGGTGTCGCATGAGCGACTCCTTGCAGTTTGGCGCGCCTTGACCGGCGCGTCGACTGATGGAACCGCTCCCACTGGTGCGAGCAAGGTAGCGCCGAACGGCACGGTTGCCCAGAGGTTCTGCGAAACTTTCGATGAACTGAACCGTTCTCCGGCTTCGACTCTTCAAGCGACTTGACCGCTGTCATGCTCATCCCCATTATGGGAGCGCTCCCACTGACCAAGACTTGTCCTTCCCCGAGCCGCTAGCCGCTAGGAGGAACCAGTTCATGGATCCCGGACGCAATCGCAGAACAGTTCGGCGGGTGTGGACCGCCGTGGCGGCCGCTTTAGCCCTACCCCTGTCGATGCTGGCCACCGGCTCACCGACCGCGCAGGCGGCGGCACTTCAGTGCAGTGTCGACTACAAGACGAACGACTGGGGCTCCGGTTTCACCGTTGACCTCACCCTCACCAACCGCGGCACGGACGCCATAGACGGCTGGACCCTGACCTACGCCTACTCCGGCAACCAGAAGCTGGGCAACGGCTGGAACGGCACCTGGTCCCAGTCCGGCCAGAACATCACCGTGAAGAACGCCTCCCACAACGCGCGGGTCGCGGCGGGCGCCGCCGTCTCCACCGGTGCCC